>CAYHFB010000026.1:11860-16958 GCA_964355695.1 uncultured candidatus Brocadiaceae bacterium | reverse complement strand
AAACGAAATAGCCCTGGGGAGACGAAGCTGGATATGCTGATATTCCCATACTGTCGCTTGGGAGCGGCGTGCCTTGAGGTATGAAATACCTACGGGCAAGCAGAATTATGATGCAATCGGTTATTAGGGGGCACAAAACCGGTGATGATAGGGCTAAAATATTCACTATAAACGAAAAGGGCCGGCATAGCCGGCCCTTTATCGTAATACACTACTTAATCACTTATGGTATTAAGTCTTCACTTGTACCTTTACCTTGAAGCAACGCGGCGCAGAAATTACGCTTTGCGGGCCTCGGTCTGCTTTGCACCCCTTTCATCAAGGTAGTTAGCAAACCAGTAGAGGAACGTTACGAAGAATGTACCGCCCACAATATTTCCAAGGGTAACAGGAACGAGGTTGTGACCGAACATCTTGCCCCAGGAAATGGCTGCTGGGTCGTGAGGTAACAAATTGGCGATCGTTAAGATCGTCATGTTTGCTACGCTGTGCTCCATGCCTGTCGTAATGAAGCAGAACAAGCACCACCAGATCATGATCAACTTGCCTGAATCGCTTGTGCATCTTCCTATTGCAGACCAAATAGCAAGACAAACGAGCCAGTTGCAGAATATGCCTCTGAAGAATAGTTCCCACCAAGGACCGTTACTCTTATAAGTAGCAGCCTTAAGGATAAACGCCTTCCAAGGATCTGCTGCAAATATACCTGTTAAAATGACCATGAGAGCAAAAAGCATTGAACCGCCTAAATTTCCAACGTACGCCCAGAAGGAGCCCAGTATGTAGTCACCCCAACCCGTTGATCCCCTCATAGGACCCATTCCTGAGAGCAAGCTGTAACCGGTCATTAGTTCACTACCGCAAATAATAACTAACGACAATGCGATACCGAACGTTGCACCGGCTACGATCTTAGCAATCCCCGGATTTAAAACAGCAACAGGGGCCGCGCTAGTGAACGCAAGAATAACACCAAATCCAACATAGAAACCAGCTAAGGCTGAGAGTATTAAAAACCCACCCAAGCTATGCTTCATACAAGTAGCTTTCTTTAAAGCAACTCCAGAAAGCGTATCTACGGCTCCAGTATATAACATTAATTGTTCTCCTCTAAAATGTTGCGACAAGACACTTTCAAACATTTACCAAATACTTCTGGCACTAATTCAAAACGATCGACATCAACCTACTATGCAATCTACAAATTTTACCGGGAACACACCCCCTTTCTGTAAACAGAATCAGCCAGAAATTAAAAATCCTGCTTTTTTCACTTACTATCGCAGTCCAAACCATCTTCTAACATGATACCTCATTCAACCATGGCATCGCCACTCCGCTACTTCCACGCGCCGGGCGTTTTGGCATGATCGTCAATCTGCTTTTTAAGCGCGGCATTTTCTTTTTCAGCAGTCTCCATGTTTCTCATGATTTCAATAATGGTCGAGTCTTTGCCGGTGAGCGCTTTCTTTGTTTGAGAAAGGGCATCTTCCAATTCCCATATCTGCTTTTGCAGCCTGGCCCTTTCCTCTTCCAGCTTGACCTTCGCATCTTCAAGCTTCCTGTTTACCACCTTCAAAAGATCGCCCTGCTCCTTCGCTGCGGCAGCGACCTTCTCGGCGTCCTCTTTCTGGCGGGTCATATCAGCAACGACCTTGCTCATCTCTTCCGTCGAACCGAACGCCTTCTGCACCCTTTTCTGCAATTGTTCGTTGAATGTTTTTTCTCTAATGTAGCCCGCATCCTTTGTCGTGTAATACTTACTAATCATTTTGACAGCAAAACCAATATTCACAAAGAGCAATATCACAATAAGGGTCTTAGCATTTACCGATAAGCCCTTCGTCGTCTCATTTCCCATATTCTTACTCCTAGTTCAGGGTATTTTTTAATCCTTGTTAAATTAAAAACCTTATCTTTCCGTTATATCCCTAAATACACCTTCTATGCGCACCGCTTTACCGCTTTCATCGCGCACAAGGTTACAAGTTCTCTCGGAGATAAACCGCTCGCCATTTTTTCTCTTGCAATAAGAGGTAAAGTCTCTCCAAACGCCCTCTTTCTCCAGCTTGTCAACCAGCTCTTTTCTATCGTCAGGATTTACGTAAACGTCCGCCATCCGTGTGCCGATAACTTCTTCCGGAGAACTATATCCAAGGATTTCAGCCCCTGCCTGGTTAATCCACGTGAACACACCTTCAACCCCAGGCTCACATTGATAAATTCCTTCTTTCAGAGAATTCAACAACTGCCTGTGGTGTCTTTCGGATTCCTGCAATTCAGCTTCAACTTTTTTCCGATCGGTGATATCTCTGAATATTCCCTCTTTGCGTGCCACCGTACCTTTTTCGTCGGTAACTATATGGGAAGTGCGTTCCATATAGAAGCACTCGCCATTTTTCCTTTTACAGAAGGAGGTGAAGCCCTTCCAGACGCCGTCCTTCTTGAGCTTTTCATCAACCACTGCACAGTCATCCGGATTCACGTAGATACTCTTCATCTTTACCCCTGTCACTTCTTCCGGAGAACCGTATCCAAGAATTTCAGCCCCAGCCTTGTTGATCCACGTAATAGCACCATCAACTCCTGGCTCTGATTGGTACATACCTTCCTTCATGGAATCAAACAACGTCCGGTATCTCTTCTCAGATTCAACAATTTCCATTTCTGCTTTTTTTCTATTTGAGATATCCCTAAGCACACCGTAAATGAACAAAGGCTTCCCTTTGTCGTCTTTTAGCACGCTACTCGTACGCTCTGCATAGAAGTTGTCGCCACTCTTCCGTTTGCAAAGGGACACAAAGTCTCTCCAAACCCCGTCTTTTTCCAGTTTTTCACAGAGACGCCGTCTATCCTCTGGGTCTACGTAGATATTCTTCACTTTTGTCCCAATTATCTCTTCCGGGGTATTGTAACCCAATATTTCCGCACCCGCCTTGTTGATAAACGTAAATACGCCTTCTACACCAGGTTCGGATTGATATACCCCTTCTTTTAATGAGGCAAACAAGTCTTTATACCGTTTCTCGGAAGTGACGGTCTCTTTGGTCTTTTCATCCAACGACTTTGCCATTGCGTTGACGGAGTTGGCCAAGGTACCGATTTCGTCTTCTCTCTTGATGTCAACCCTTTGGGTCAAATCCCCGCTCGCCATTTTCTGGGTGACTTCCGTCAACTTGATAATCGGTATCGATGCCTTTCTGCCAATTAGGTATGCCACAATTACGAATGGGAAGGCAAGCACCAACAATACGGAACTGATAATATTATTAAGGTTGTAAGCCGCGCCATAGCCCTCATCTCTGTCAATTTCTACTATGACACCCCAATTAAACTCAGGCAGCCAACGCCACACGCCAAGCACCGTTATCCCTGCGTAATCCTTATAGCCCGTTCCATTAAATCCGTTAGTTCCAGAAACACACTGTTGAACGCCCTCAGTCAACTTGCCAGTCTCATGGTTAACCAATTTCACCTCCAGGGCGCACCTCTTTTTCACCAGTCCCATTTCCTTCAGGTGTTTAGCAAACCTTGATTCCGTAATCATGAAGCCATCTTTATTTACCAGATAGGATTCGCACGTCTTTCCCATCATATAGCCTGATACAATTTCGCTCAGCGTATTTACATCTATCCTAAGCGCAAGCACCCCGATAGTAACCCCTTCTTTATCCTTCAGCGGCGACGATACAAACAGGGTCGGCAACCCCATCTCCTTTTCTCCAAACTCATTCGCAAGCGGAATCTCCGAATGCATCACGCTTGAAGTAAAGGCATTGCCCTGCATTGCCTGTTTAAAATATTCCATCTGGGAAATGTCGCTCCCTATTTCTTCATCAGTCGTGGCAACGGTTACAATGCCCTTGCCATCACTTACTATTACACCCTTATAACCATATTCAACCTTCAGTGATTCGAAATACTGAACGACTTCCTGATATTCCTTGTCTTCCTTTTTCAACTTCACCCATTTGCTGACGTAGGAATTGTTAGCAACGGCACGAACGTTCTTCAACCTCTCGTTCATCCAATTGGTAACGAGCTCGGCCTGCTTGTGGCCAATGCCATCAAGGTCCCTGATCATTACTTCCTGTAAGTCTGCCTGTATGCGAGGATAGGCTACCAACCGTAACAAAACAAAGGGTAGTAACGTAAAAATGATAAGCAAAAAGGTAAGTCTGTTTTTAATCGAAATATACATTATTTTCATCTCCGTTATTTAGTAAAATTGCACATCCGAGATTTATGAAAAGGTATCATCGCTCCTTACCACCAGTGCGTGGGGTAATCCCTTTTTCCCCATTTATTGAAAATAACACCGATCAACACCAAGATAAACGCTCCCAAAATAACGGGATTCAGTACATACATGTAACCAACGCCCAGTCCACCAGTCTGCACTGCCACATAAGCGGTTGCGCCTGCCGGGGGGTGAATAGAGTACGTCACCGTCATCAGCACCAGCGCTAGGGCTACGCCGAGGGCGATAGACCAATACGATGTGCCAAAAAAGTAGTGTACGGTAACCCCAATACAGGCCGCCAGGAAATGCCCCAACAGCACATTTCTCGGCTGCGCCAGGGGGGCTTTATACGCACCAAAAATCAACACGGCACTGGCTCCAAAAGGCCCCAGCAGCATCGGACACTTCCAGAGATACGCCATTAAAGACGTTATAAACAAACCCAAAAATGCGCCCCACAACGAGAGCCACACCTCCCTTGTCGGGATCACCGGCTGCGGCGCCCTGGGTAATTTTTTCACAAAAGCCCTTGCTTTACTTATCCCCTCAATTATCGGCATTTTTCTTTTCTCCCTATCTGAAGACCTTTTAAAAACCCGCTCTATGTCCTAACATATTATTTTTAAACATACTCAATCTACCATAACACAACAACCTTCTTAACCTATATGGCATTGCTATATGACAACTACCGTACGTCATTTTCCATCCCTGGAACTTAACGTAAGGAACAACGACACGCTGCTTGCCACGGTACTTATAAATAAAACGATACTTTGAATTATGCAGCCTACAACGACGGCATTTGTAGCGCCAAACCTTCATGGCTGGCTACGGCATTGGGAATCCCCCCCC
>CAYHFB010000026.1:0-11760 GCA_964355695.1 uncultured candidatus Brocadiaceae bacterium | reverse complement strand
CCCCCCCGCGCTACAAAATGCTTTTAAGTTCCTGTACCTCATGTTAGGCACGGATAAATCCGTGCCTACAATTTTTCACCCTCCGGTTTGCAGATAGAGGTTTTTCCGTGCCAGGCCAAATATATGCATAAATAAAATAATGATTACAATCGCTATTATCCTTATATATAACCATAACGAAAAATGTACCAACAGCGGCAATTAAAATAAAAGCTGTTTATATTTTACATAAGTACATTTAATACAAGACGTTAACAATAACTCACAAGAAGACTACAAACACCACCATGCGACCACACCCATTCACAAAAACATTACATAATGCAATCATACTTTCAGGATGGAATTATTCACCGATGTTGTCAGGGATTTCGTGCTGCGGCCTGATTTTGTACTTTTTGATCTTTCTCCAGAGTGTCGTGGTGGATATCCCAAGCATGTGGGAAACCTTTGTCTGATTACCGCCGTATTTATTTAATGCATCCACAATGGCAATCTTTTCCTGTTCGGCAAGGGTCGTCACAATGAACGATTTTCTTTTATCACTCTCCATCATAACAGCGGAACTTCCCGCAAACTCCTCGACAGGCAGCAAAAGATCCTCCACTTGTATTACCTCATTTTTCGTTAAGGCGACCACCCTTTCTATGGTATTCTGAAGCTCCCTGATATTGCCCGGCCAATCATATCGCATCATTGCATTCTTTGCCTCGACGGACAGGGCCTTTTGCCCCTTATTCAATTTCAAAGAAAACTTCTCTAAGAAATAATCCACAAGCATGGCAACGTCTTCCCTTCGCTCCCGCAAAGGGGGAATATGAATGCGTATCACATTAATCCGGTAAAACAAATCTTTTCTGAACCTGCCCAACTCAACAGCCTTTTCAAGGTTTTCGTTGGTAGCGGCAATGATCCGGACGTCCACGTACAGAGCCTTATTTCCACCCACCGGACGAATCTCCCCGTCTTGCAAAAAACGTAAAAGCTTCACTTGGGTGGAAGGCAGGGTTTCACCGATTTCATCCAGCAGAATAGTTCCCTTTTGCGCCTGCTGAAACAACCCTATCTTGTCGCGGATAGCCCCGGTAAAAGCGCCTCTCACGTGGCCGAATAACTCACTCTCTTGCAAATTTTCAGGCAAGGCGCCGCAATTAATCACCACAAAGGGACAATCCTTCCTCAGACTATTGTAGTGTACCGCCCTCGCAATCAACTCTTTTCCCGTGCCGCTTTCTCCCGTTATCAAGACGGTGCTTTCCGTGCGGCACACGTGTGAGGTGGTTTTGAGAACATCCAACATTGCATTGGAATTACCCACAATGCCTTCAAACTTATACTTCTCCTTAACCTCCCCCTCCAGATACCGTACCCTGTCCTTCAGACCCTTCTTCTCAATCGCCTTCTTTGCAACACGCACAATTTCCTGATGACGGAATGGCTTGGTTACGTAGTCATAAGCCCCTTCTCTGATCGCCTGTACCGCGGTGCTGATAGTACCGTAAGCAGTAATCACCACCACTTCCGTTAGCGGATTGGCGGCCTTCGCCGCCCGAAGAACTTCCAGGCCGTCCACTTTCTTCATCTTTAGGTCCGTCACTACCAGGTCAAACTGATTCTCACCGAGCAACCGCCGCAGGGCGTCTTCTCCGTTACAAACGCCTTCTACGTGGTAGCCCTCGTCTTTAAACGCTATTACGAGAGATTCCCTCATAGCGTCCTGATCTTCCACAACGAGTATTTTACCGTCTTCCATAATCCTTTATCATCCTGCTAAAGTTATTGTTAACTGCCTCGTTTTCATCCCCAATCGGCCCATGCAGTTTGATATAAAAGGTCGTGCCCTTGCCTTCCTTGCTTTTCACGTCTATCGTTCCACCATGATCGTCAATAATGCGCTGCACCATCGAAAGGCCCAGCCCGGTACCTTCCGCTTTTGTCGTATAAAACGGCTCAAACACCTTGCCCAGTTCCACGGCGGGGATGCCCGTGCCGGTGTCCGCTATCACCACCTCCACGGCGTCCCTCAGGAACAGGGTCGTCTTTCTCACCATAATCTTGATCTGCCCGCCATGAGGCATGGCATCCAGAGAATTGATAAACAAGTTCCACAAGACCTGATGAATCAGATCCTTGTCAACGTACACCTTGGGCAACACGCTCTCATAAACCTCCTTGATATCTATCTGCTCCGTATAACGGCTATCTTGTTCCAGTAAAAAAACCGTGTTTTTAATAATACCCCTGATGTCTTGCAGGGCAAAAGAAGGCTCTCCCGGATGGGCAAAGGTCAAGAAATCGCTGATAATCCTGTCAAGCCGCTCGGACTGGCCGATAATCATCTCCAACAAGTCCTTATCCTGCCCCGTCAATTTTAAATGGCTATCCAACACCCCAACCGAATTACAGATCGCCCCCAGCGGATTTCGAATCTCGTGCGCAATCGCCGCGGCCAGTTCACCCATAGACGCCAGCTTTTCAGACCTGCGCACCTGCTCTTCCATCTTCTTTCTTTCCGTAATATCCCGTACAAACGCCCTCGTACATATACAGTCCCTGGTCTTGTTATTGTAAAGCGCCGTTCCATTAATCTCGACATTGATTTCCTTCCCCGTCTTTGTCAAAAATACCGTCTCTAACTCACTGCCACCCCTCTCTACTATTCGCCGGGTAAACCTTTTTATTTCGTCCCGGTACTCTTCCGGAACAATATCCTCAAGCGTCATCTCCATCATCTCATCCAGGGTATAACCCAATTTGTTCAATTCCGTCTTGTTTACGTTGATAAATTTTCCTTCGGGGCCAATCTCATGGATCATCTCCGGCGCATTTTCCACCAGGTCACGGTACTTTTTCTCCGACTCCTTTATGAACAAGAAAAGCCTCGCGTTCTCCACGGCAATCGCCAGTTGCGGGGTAATTTGGCTCAGCAAACTAAAATGCAACTCCACAAAGGCGTTCTTTTTCTTACTTCCAAAGGTGACAACCCCAACGGGAATACCTTTTGAAGTCAGCGGAAAACACACGTAAGAGCCAATCCCTTTACGGCACAATTCCCGGTCAACCTCATAGCTCCCTTCGCCAGTATCGCCAACAATGACAGGCACCCCTTTCTTAGCCGCAATCCCCTGCGCCGTTGTGTTGAGAGGATAGTCACCGTCGTTCAACCACTCGGTGGCCAACAACGCACCATCAACAATATGCGTATCTTCCGTGGCCCCCCCACCCTCCACCAAGCACGCCACGCTAAGCCAGGTAAAGTCAACAATGCGCTTCAACTCACGATACATATTTTTATAAATCCCATTGATATCCATACCGGAGGCGATGTGTCTGTTAATGCTATCCACCACCTCTTTTTCACGTTCCACCTGTTTTTCTTTTGTAACGTCTTTGGATATCACCACAAAACCGATAGGACGCCCATTCTCATCGCGACGCAAGGTGAACGTAACGTGAGCGGGAAATATTTCTCCGTTTTTTCTTCGCCTCACCACCTCCCCTTCGTACCGCCCCGTTTCCAGCGCACACTTCAAGATCGCATCGACCTTCCCTGCCTTTACATCCTCAACCAGATGAAGTATCTTTACATTGGCAATCCCAATCACCTCCTCCGGCTTATACCCATAAATCCGGCTTGCCCCTTCGTTGAAGGCCAGGATTTTGCCTTCCAAATCCTCGGCAATAATTGAATACTCGGTAGAACCGGCCAAAATACTATTTAAAAAATGGGTGGTTGACTGTAATTTAAGCGTTCTCTCTTTAACAATATTCTCGAGGTCAGTTGTATAGTTTCTCAGCTTAATCGTTTTTTCTTCAAGCGATTCTGCCATTACGTTGAAAGACCGCGCCAATTCGCTCACCTCGTCGTTTTTCCCTCTGGACTTCACCCGCTGCCGCAGGTCGCCGCTCGTAATCTTTCTTGTCGCCTCCGTTATCCTCAGAATAGGATCCGAAACCCTCTTGCCGAAGTAGAAGGCAATCAACATCAATGGAAATGCAAGCACAAGCTGCAACGTCAGGACAAACTTTTTTAAATTGTAAACCGCCCCGTAGCCTTCACGGACGTCGATTTGAGCAAGCAAACCACAATCATACCCGGATATCCAACACCACGCGCCCAACACCTTGCGGTTGTCATAGTTCACATAGCCTTCCGCATTGTAACCATTTTCACCGCCCAGGCACCTCTGCGCACCGTTCGTAAGCCGCTTTGAATGCGGCTCCGCCACGCGCAAGGCGAGCGGCGTCTTCTCGCGCACCAGCCCGGCCTTTCTTAAATCAAGGGTAAACCGCGACTCCGTCAACATATACCCATCCCTGTTGATAAGGAAGGTCTCCCCCGTCTTTCCCAGGTTCGCGCTCTTCATGATTTCACTGAGGGGAGCCGTATCCACCCGGAGAATTATGGCGCCAGACGTGCTGTTATTTGCGTCCGTTATTGGGGCAGAGATAAACATCGTCGGGGTTTTCGCAACAAGTCCGCCGCCCTTATCCTGCGTGTAATTTTGAATCCGGGACACGAAGACGTCTCCACCCAGCGCTTCCTTGCAATAATCGTACTCGGCCATACTTGTGCCGGTTAATTTTTGGTCCGTGGAAACAAGCACAAGCCCATCCAGAGTTACAATATGCACGTCCTTAAAACCATACTCCGTCCGCAGCATTTCAAGGTACTCATACACCGCCAGGAAGTTATTTGACCTCTCGTTTATATTCCTGCTCAAAACAGCGGCGGCATTCCGGCCGATGACCTTTGCATCGTGCTTCCTTTCATCAAACCACATCGTCACAATTTCTGCCTGTTTTTGCTTCACCCCTTCCAGGTTTCGGATCAACGCCTCCTCCAAATCCATCTGCACCTTGGGAAAAGCCACAAAACGCAGCAACAGCAAGGGCGCAAAGGAACACAGCAAAAATATGAATATGAGCCTGCGCTTCACGGAACGCAATGAAAGTATTTTAAATAGCAGATTAAACATCCTTATATTTCCTGAAATTACTTACCAAGCTTAAAAATGAATCCGGTTTGTATCTGTCGAAACCTTCCTCATCAACGAAGGCAAAATCAAAATGGAGTTTTTTTTTGTGAAACGTTGATGTCTTCGCACCACTTCATCAGACGCGCCATTTTTAAAGGCACGTCCTGGTCTTCAAGACCTTTGGTTTCAACGATGAATATGTCCTTATCACTGACCTTCACAATAAAATCCGGGTAGTAATGGGAAATGTTGCCCGATTTGCGGATGATGGAAACGTCGTCCTGGATATGCACCGTTATCTGAAAATCGTCCTGCCAGTGTTGCCCTTCGTAGCCGTTGTCGGGCAAGAGCGGGTCGTTCCAGAAAATCTTCAGGCCGCCGAAGTCGGCACGCAACCGGTCAAGCACGATGATATTGGGGGCAATGACAAGGAAATTGGTGGAAAGCCCGGAACCCTCCTCGTAAAGCTTGTGGAAATAGCACCACGTAATAATCAGGCTCATCACCTTGGTCTTGCCGCTCCCGGTTGCCATTTTTATTACGAGGCGGAGCCATTCCTCATCGAACATACCCGTTGACACTGCGCCGGATGAGTCGAAGCGGATCAGGTCGAACTTGTCCTTTACCTTAACCACCTCGTACAGGTAAATAACCGTCTCAATAGCCTCCCGTTGGGCAAAGTAATACCGGAACCCAGCCATCGTCCCGCCCGCCTGCGTCGCCCCGGAAGGCAGGCCGTTTGCGGGAATGACATGCTCCGCGTGAAACCACCACGAAAGCAGGGCTTTAGACGTTGCCGACGCCCCTTCATAACCATTATCGCGCCACGCCTTGACCTCCCTGCGTATCTTAGAAACCAGCGGCGGCATCAGCTTCTCATAACTAGCCTCCCGCAACGCCTCATCCGCCGGAAACCAGCGGGAATCGGGATCAAGTATTTCGTAGGGGGAAGTCGGGAAAGACGGATGAATAGCCATTACACAATGTCCTTACGCATTTTTCTCAACACTTGTTTTAACTGTCCCAGGTCATTGGAACATATACGGTAAATTTCCTCAGCGTCAATATTGAAGTATTCATGTGCTAATATATCTCTAACGCCTTTTACCCCTGGCCAATGGATTTCAGGATAACCATTGAGTATGGCGCCTCCGGTTATTTTATCTATTCTTTTAATATTTTCACCAATAGCAATCAACATCATGGCTATACCATCCAAACTATCAAGTCCTTCATCGTTGTTAGTGAAGTCATCCACGGTAGCAATCCCTGAGAATCGCCGCTCTATTCTACGGATTGCCTCGTCTAGTTCGTCAAACAGTTCAAAAAGGAGAGATTTGTCATACATAGAGAGCCTCGGCATCAATTCGTTTTTTAAGAAAGCCGTTCATTCCATGCCAATAACGCACAACATCAACTTTTTTGCCGAAAATTAATTCCAGGTCTGACTTGAGACTCGCTCTATCAAAAAGGTTCGGCAGCATTTCCACTACGATATCTACGTCGCTGTGTCCATCCGCCTCATTTCGCGCCATGGAACCAAAAATACCGATCCTGGTAACGCCATATTGTTTTTCAAAAATGGGTTTCAATGCGCGTAGTTCCTGAAGCGCAGTGTCTTTATTGATGACTGTCAGACTCATAGATTTACCTCAATAATTTTTATCCGGCAGTTTAATAAGACCATTGAATCCTGTCTGTTTTCTAAACCCATCGACATCGAAAGGTTTGATTGCTGCGTTTTTGCCATAATTACATTTCCACAGGACATTATTTCCCCCCCACGCCGACGTCTATAATCTTCATCGTGTCGTTCCCGAAGATGTCCACCACCTTGACGGCCACCTTATACCGCCCCGGACGGCATTCGTGGAACGGCGTTTTCAGTTCCAACGACCGGTCTTTTTTGGTGCGGAAGGATTGCCATTCGTTTTCGAAAATAAAGTCGCCCGTCCACACCTCCTCCATTTCGCCGTTGGCCTCGTTTTTGGCGCGGACGATCTCGCGTTTGGATTCGAAGTTGAAATCTACGCTCCAGTAGTCGATCC
This sequence comes from uncultured candidatus Brocadiaceae bacterium, assembly GCA_964355695.1. GTDB lineage: Bacteria > Planctomycetota > Brocadiia > Brocadiales > Brocadiaceae > JACVXV01. The sequence continues at coordinate 4,733 of CAYHFB010000026.1, read as the reverse complement.
AGTCCGTCCATTTTTGGGTAAGCACCTCGCGGGTGACGATGCCGTCCTTGTCTTTGGCGACCTTGATAATCTTACCGGCCTCCACGACAATCTTGTTCTTGCCGTTGCCGAGCGACGCGGCGGCGTTGTCCATCGTGTCCTGATTGTAGAATACGGAAAAATCGGTCAGTTCGACCGCGATGCTGTTCTTCTTTACATGGGGTTTCACTTCGATATACGAGACGTCGTAGAAGACGATCTGATTCTTTTCGATGGCGCGTTTATCGAAGACGTCGCGGGGGATGTACTTGAGCGCAACGTCAATACCTTTACTCTTGGCCTCTTCCTGGATGTTGGGAAAAAGCCCCATCTCAAACTCGAAGGCGAGGATATCCACACGCGACACGCGCTTCTCGCGGCATTCAAGGATCCCTTCAGTTGCCGTCCCCTGCTGTCAAGGTAGATGCCCGCCGCCGCAAACAACGTATGTTTCTTCTTAGCCGCCTCCGAGCGAGGTTCGTCCACCTGCTCAATCACCTGAAAAGGCAGAACGATATTGGTCACGTCGCTGGTCTTGCCGTTCCATATCAACTCCACCTCCCGCTTGTCATCAAAAAGCAAAAAGCGATATTTATCCGGCAACGGCTTACCCACATCAATAAGCCTCAGAATTTCACGTTTTTCATCATCAGTAAGTTTCATTTACAATATCCCTTTGTGTCTTGACCATCTATTGTTATTGCAAGTTAACGATTGATTTAATCAGCCCTTTGGAGCATAGCGGAAAATGTCAGGTTGAATAATTTGTTAGCTATTCTTGCAGTAATTTGATGACAATATGCATATCCATCATTTTTCTCCTAAATCTACTTTGATACCGAGCAATTTCTCGGAATCTGATTCATCCGTAAGGGTTAATACCGTGTTTTGGGTAATTATATTCTTGTATTCTTCATCAGTTGTATACTTTTTAATTTCATCAAGCTGATTTTGATTTACTGTTGCAATATATTGCTTATCCACGGCTGCAAACTTTTGATAAACGGTTTTAAACATATCTGTTTTTTGCCTTTCATCAGTACCGTCAAAAAGCCTGCTGTCATGAAAAACAAAGTTGATCTTATGGTTGCGCCCTTTAAATAAAATAGTCAAATCATAACAGAAGATTTTAACATTATTGATTCCGTCAGAAGCATCGGATTCGATTCTAGCATCAATATTAAAGCGCAACTGATTATCCCCATCATTATTCTCTACGGTGAGACCTGCAACGCTGTTGGGGTAAAATATTTTTGAGAGACTTCTATAATAGTCTCGTAACTCAATGGTGTCAGATTCAATTTCTTTTAAATAGTTTTCAGTTACTTCGTTAAGTTCCAACAGGGTTTTTTCAGCCTGCCTCTCTTTCGTTTTGTATTCTGCTTGAAGCGCCTGATACTTTTTAAGACTGTCGCGTTCCGCTTTTAACTCAGCGCTTTTGCTGCTGATGCTAACAAAAAGATATAGTGCCTGATGTTCTCCGAGGTACTGCATTAGTTTATCAAACTCTTTCCGCAATCTTTCCGCGTCAGCCTGTTTATGCTGCTGTTCCAGCTTCAGTTTGTTTTGCTGTTCAAGAAGCCTTCTTTTACGACTAGAAATTAATTTTACGTAAAAGTTTTCCAGATTATCTAACGTCTTGGTCATGTTTTCAGGAAAATAAATCTTTGATTCACTGTAGATAGTTTTGATATCCTCTTTATTCATGTCAGGAGAAAATTTCAAACTTTTACTAATATTTTCTATATTGTTTTGTAGCATTATAACGCTATTGCTTAATGTAAACAGTTCGTTTTCTACTTTATCTGCCTTAATCTGAACTTCATTATAATCCTCTGCTACTCTGAAATTACTTAAATCACCATCAATTCGTTTTATTTGCTCTTCAACATCAACAAGAGTCAAGGCAACATCTTTGTTTCCAGTAAAAAAATCTCTTAATAAGGAGTCGTTTTTAAAATTATTTTCTAGTTTTTTTATACGCTCCTGTTCTTTTCTGATATTATATTTCTTTTGTAGGAGAAAGACATCAAGTCCTAACAAAAAAGCATTATAAAGCAAAGCCTGATAATCACTACCGGTTTTTCCAGGCTTATTGTACGCAATATATGATTCTTTTTGGGGTCTTATAAAAAAAGGAATTAGAGAACGGAAGGATAAAAAAGAAATCCCATTGGAGATATCAAAACATAAAGTATTCATCTTGGTATTAAACTTAGTAATAGACAACTCTTCATTATTTAAGAATATTTTTCCAGGCTCAACCGTTCCTCTTCTAACTGTGTATTTAGTAAGACCTATTTCAAAATCAACGAAAAATTCCCATCCAGGTAACTTCTCACAGAATAATTTATAATCTTTTACTCCTGCTCCGAGACAAAAATGAATAATACGCACCAGTAAAGATTTTCCAACCCCATTATAGGTTTTTCCTTTTTCACTTGCCCCCGGATTTTTCTGTTTTGCGATAACAAAGCTAAGCCCTGTCCGGTTAAATTCAACAATCCTAAAACTCGCCTGATTGGAGTAGACCTTTATTAACTGCATTTTATTAGCACTCCATTTTGTTCGTCAACGGCACCTATTGAATGAAGAAATACTATCGTTAGTAATAGATTATCAAAACTTTTTTTTGCAAAATATGTTTTGTTCTTATAATCAACCTGATATTGGTTCCATAAATCATCAATAGATACCGGGGAATCTAGTTTCGTCAAAATATAACTACCAAAACCAAGCAAAGATTCTGAAAAATTGGTATGCTTTGTTGGAATTATCACTTCTATCACTCCCGCAGAGGTTCTTCAAAAATATCACAGGTCTCAAAATACTTTGACATTATGACAATAACCGAGGTTTGATACATTTGCTCCGCTTTCGGGCTTGCACAATTGACTATAGCCCAAAACAAATCGTCGCCATTATTTACCTTTTTTTCCTGGCAATAAATTTCATTCATTTTTGTCATTAAAGCATCAGCAAGGAAGTTACTGTTGTTAGACAGATATTCATTGAGGGAGTGTAATTGAAAATAACCATGGTTAAGCAAGTTGGCTATGGGTTCTGACAAATTGTTAAATTTAATTTTTTTATCAAAATTTGGCAAAACTATCTGAGAGTAAACGCCTTGGTTTAAGGGTAATTGCATTATATGCCCAATTACTTCATTTAGGATTGAATAGTCTAATTGTTTAATAGTAGCAGGGTCTGGAATAAATCCGGTTATTGAAAATAGCTGGTCATCTTCGAGTGTAAAAAGCTTATTCTCCATATCTTTTGCAGTTAAAAATCCGGCGTTATTCAAATTATGCTTTTCTTTTATCTCTTGAATTGCTTGCTCGCAATCAGCATTTACTCCTTTGTTTTTATCATTAACAACAAAGTAAAACTCTTTTATAGGCTTCCAGTAAGACTTTAAACCGTCAAAATCAGTTTTCAACTTGTGGACTGCGGCTGTATAAGACTTTCTTATATCTTCAGGGGCGTATACCTGAAAATATATACCCTTACTTTTTATGTACCCATCATTTTTTCGATCACCGATGCTTCCCCATGGTTTTATAGACCGAAAATCTGCTTCTGCATAATTCATAATTGCAGTGAATATATCTTCAAATGCCTGCCCGTCAGCCTGTAATATTTTATTTTTAAATAATACCCGAGCAAGTGTTTTTTCTTGGCTATCCATTCTTTTGTCATCTCCGTCTATATTATTTTCCACTTCCTAAAGATGAAATTACGGGGACACCACACTTCCTTTCAGGAATCTTCACTTTTTTTTGTGATCCCTTCGGGTCAGCCTTCCGCCGATATAGCTTGTGACCTGGGACTACCACACGAACGCCCCCGAAGATATAGGAATCCTGGCCATTTTGCAACACTGAGTCAACAATCAAGTGTGAAATTCCCTGAATTGTCCGGATTATTTTAAACCGCGAATAACTGCGAATGGACGCGAATACCATTCCGTGATTCGCGTGTATTGGCGTTCATTAGCGGTTGATTTTTCCGCTATTTCCTGGAAACTTCATCATCTGTAATCTACCATGGTTTTTATCACGAAAAGGAGCTTCTGGTGCAGGCACATTCCCAAACTGGCGCTTGGGAACGGCGTGGAATGAACGCCTCAAACATCGAACAAACAGATTATCAGCATAAATCGAAAACTATTTTTAATGCATTATCAATCTCTTTCATTTTTACCAGTTCAATTCTACCCAGTAACCGGACCAAACGTAAGTGATAATCTATGGGACGAGTTTGCAAGCAATCTGCCACAGATTTTTTCGTTAATCCGTTTATTAAAGACGGTTCCACTGTAACATTCGTCCCAATTCGGCCTTTTTTCTCGTTCCAAGCCGTCAAAGGAACAACCTGAATTACCGGCACCCTTTCATTATAGACATTATTCGTTACAATAACACAAGGACGAATTCTGCCGGTCTCTGAACCTTTCGTCGGGTCAAGATTTACATCTATCACCATTCCTCTCTCCAGCGTTTTCATTTAGGCCATCCCGCTATTGCACCTTCTGTAAGCTCCTGCAACCCTTGATCTTCTTTATAAAGCTCGGCATATAAATCAGCAGAACTCTTTAAGTCTTTACCTTCTATATCCTTCTTAAAACGTTCTAAGGCTGTACGTACCAAACTACTTTTATCTTTGAAACCGAGTTTTTTACATTCTTGCAAAAACGTGATTTGGTCATCTTCAAG
>CAYHFB010000025.1:0-17194 GCA_964355695.1 uncultured candidatus Brocadiaceae bacterium | reverse complement strand
CTAAAGCCTCGCCCTACGTATAAACAGAAAAAAGTCGCCGAAAGGCCTAATTAAAACAGTTCGTGGATTTTGTATGTGCTTGGTTTATGGATGCTGATGCAGAAATGCTGGTGCGCAAGAAGTTTGATTTGTTTAAGCCTGTTTCCGACGGGCAAGTTCGCCGACTATGGCCTGCGGCAGAGGCGCAAGTCTTTGTGCAAGCGCACCGGGTGCGGATAGCCGCACATCAAGCGGCCTTTCAGATTGTTCGTTGAGGAGTCGCTGTTAAGCCCACATTCGTGAAATTGGGACTTCGGTGGATTGTTTGTGTTTATAAGTAAGGACACGGGCGCCGTGTCCCTACTTTAAAACGCCTGCACACCCGATCAGGCAGCGCTTCTCAGAAAAAAGCACTGGCAAACGAAGGATATCTAGCGCTATCCTACACTAATGGCCAGGACAACCATTCTTTCTATGCACTTCATCCCACGCGAAACACCTTCTTGGGCAATAATGATGGTGTCTTTTTCCATGTCAACCTTCTTGTCGTCGAGGTAGAATACGCCCTTGCCCTCTTTCACATAGAAGATGCCGATGCTGTGACCGCCGTGGGGAGGTATTTCCTGCCCCGGTTCCATACAGATAAGGGGCATCTTCACCTTTGGCGAAGCGAACAGGATGTTTGGTATAAAGTGATCTTTATTGAACTGTATTTTTTCGTTTAAACGTATCGGTTCCAAGTTATTTTTTAACCTCCTCTTCCTTTGATGCGGCTTCGTTCAACTCCTTCACAAATTTATCAACGTCAGTGCTGTGCATCATGCAGGCAAGATTTATGTCTTCCGTTCCAAACGAAGGACAGTCAAAGCACCCTTTTCCGAAATATTTTGCGAAAACCGCCTTCGTGGCGGGATATTTTTTTGTAACTTCACCTGTGCTCATTTTCTTTGTGATGAGAATTCCACTGCTCATAATACATCTCCTCTACTAATAAAAATGCCTTTGAGGTGCAACGGCGTTTTGCACCGACAAACAACGGAAGGACAACCCTATCGGCTGACACCCCTGCCGTTAACTTACCCCAGCAAGGGAAACTTCCTGATCCGCCATTTCAATGGGCGCAATATCTTCAATCCTTACCGGCAAACGGACGTCTTTGGGGAGCGGATCGATGTACTTCTTCCGGTACGCCTTGCTCTGCATGCGGCAGGTAGGATATCTCTTGTCAAAGTCCGGATGCGTTACCATCTTCTTCCAGATATCCTGAATCGACATATCCCGCACGTTTCCGAAGTTGATCGGGTTAAAATCACAGGGATTGATATCGCCGTACGCCGTCATATAAAATTGTGATTGTGCGCCGTAGCATCCTACGCCTCTGGGAGAGTTGATAATCGACATGCAATTTATCCCCATGGGATGGTCCATTTCGTGGTACTTTTTGGTAATGGCGATCAGTTGCTTCCTGTCTTCAGCCGTTAATATTTTGGAGGCGTCTTTTAAAAACCGGCCGGATGGTATGCAATCAAAGACGGTTACCTCAGAAAATCCCTGCTCTTGCGCAATCTTGAGAAGTTTTTCCACTTTTCCCGTCTTGATGCTCTCGGTGGTCGCATAAGTCGATATCCCCGTCAGAATCCCGGCCTTTCTGCACCGTTCTGCGCCTGCAAAGGCCTTTTGATAGCAGCCGGGTACCGCCCTAAATTCGTTGTGCAGATCCGGTTCGCTACTGTCTATTGAAATGTTCAATGAAAACAATCCGGCCTCGGCAAGTCTTTTCACGTTCTCTTCCGTCAGGAGTAAACCGTTGGTGAATATCATTGAGATGGCTTTGGTTTTATCCACGTAGCGAATCAAATCGTAGAGGTCTTCTCTCAGCATGGGTTCGCCACCCACGTAGATAATCAGGCTTGCCCCAAGATCCAGCGCTCCATCGACAACGGTCTTAATTTCTTCCACCGTAAGGTCTTTTTTGTTGGCGTCAATAAACGGATCGGCACTACAGTGGATGCACTGGCACTGGCATTTATGGGTTATCGCCAGATTGGCGGTAACGGGAAATGCCATCTTCTGCAACATCATCCTCAATTTTCTCTCAAGGAATCGCATGCCTGCCTGGCTGGGAAACGGCGGGTTATAAAGATTGTACACCTGCATGCCGTTAACTTTTGCAATAACTTTCAGTGAGTTGACTTTTTCGAAAAACTGATCGACGTATTGCTGCAACATCGGCCCCAGCACGCCGCCCGCTTTTCCAACAATTTTGCCGTCTCTGATATCAGCTTCTATATGTAAAAAATCATACGATGCCATGTTTACTCCTCCCTACTTCACGTTTGGACTGATTTGAGATTCTTCTCTATTTCTAACAAAACATTGTTAGCAACTTCTATAGCCTTCAAGCCGTCTTCGCCGGAGACGAGAGGCTCTTTGTGTTCCACAATACACTGCACAAAGGATTCGAGTTCTTTTTTGAGCGGCTCGTAATCATCCATCTTGATATGCTCGATCTTCAGTAAATCACCGAAGACGTAGCTTTTTAAATCGGCAATGGACGACACGTCCATGCCTGCAATGTTTAACGCATTCAGCGTCAGTTCCGGAGACTTTTTATATATTAATGCATCTTTTTTCTGATAATCAATGGAAATATATGAATCTTCGGAAAACAGTCTCATCTTGCGCATCGGCGTAAGGGAGACCCTGCTTGCCGTGACGTTTGCCACACACCCGTTGGCAAACTGAAAGCGGACGTTGGCAATGTCCTCTTTATCCGAGATGACGTTGACGCCGACGGCGTCTATTTTTTTTATCTGAGAACCCGTTATATGCAGAATAATGTCGATATCGTGTATCATCAGGTCAAGCACCACTCCGATATCCGCAGACCGGAAGGTAAACGGGCTTAGCCGGTGACACTCAATAAATTTGGGTTTAATGGCGAGTTTTTTAAACGCGCTTATCGCGGGATTAAAACGCTCAATATACCCCGCCTGCAGCACCAATCCCTTTGATTTGCTAATGTCGATTAACTCCTGCGCCTCCGATACAGTACCCGTCATCGGCTTTTCAATCATAACGTGAATTCCATGTTGAAGGAATTCCTTTGCGACGGCATAATGAGATTTTGTCGGCACGGCAATACTTACGGCAGATACTCGGCCAATCACGTCACGGTAATGCGAGAACGCACGGGTGTTATGCATTCGGGCAATGTCTTCCGCCTGTTTTTGCCGTAAGTCAACAACGCCAATCAGGTCAACACCGGGAGTTCCGGCATAAACCCTGGCATGTTCCTTCCCCAAATGTCCGACGCCAATAACGGCAACTTTTAATTTTTGCATGGTCAGTTATTTATCTTTGGTTCCAAACACCGCAAAGACTCCCGATATCTACCCTGTTTACCCTTATCAACGTTTCTCAAGAACGTGAGCAGATATTTGACTTCAGGAATGACGTCCTGCTGGTTTTCCAATTCGTCAAGGATTTTGGATCTGTTAAGTTCAGGGGAACGAAATAATTTTAAAAAGGCCTGTTTTATCTCGTCTATTTGCTCTCCCGAAAACCCGTCTCTTTCAAGACCAACAACGTTCACCTGGCGGATTTTAGCGGGATGCCCTTCAATGATAACGTACGGCGGAACGTCCTGCACAATTCGGGTGTGGCCTCCTACGTAGGAGTATCGCCCAATCGTAGCAAACGGCTGTATGCCAACCAATCCCATTAATTTAGCGCCCCGCTCTACCATGATATGCCCACCCAATAAAACGCCATTAGCCAGGAGGACATTGTCCTCAATAATGCAATCATGAGCAACGTGTGTGCACGCCATGAGGAAATTGTTGTTACCGATTACCGTCTTTCCACCGCCCCCGGCAGTGCCTGCATTGATGGTCGCACACTCCCTTACCACGTTGTTGTCACCCATGACAAGGTACGTGCGCTCGCCCCGGTACTTGAGGTCCTGCGGTTCCGCGCCTAGCACGACATTCGGGTGGATAACGTTGTTTTTTCCCAGCGTAGTGAATCCCGTGACGGTAACGTGGTTTTTAATAACGGTGCCGTCCCCTATGGTGACATCTTTGTCTACTATTGAGAAAGGCCCGATTTCAACATCTTTACCCAAACAGGCGTTTGGATGCACGATGGCCGACTTATGTATTTTCATCCCATTTTCCCTTAATTTGCAGCGATACGTTTCTACTTGACCGGTTATCCGCCTGTTACCGGCGCATCGCAATCGTGGCAATTTTTTCTGCCATCTGTACGTTCAATGAATGTCCTGACCTACAAGCAACAATGCGCCCCTGAATTGCCACGTTGGACAGATACAGATCGCCCATAAGGTCAAGTATCTTGTGCCTCACCAGTTCGTCTGGAAATCGCAATTTAGCCGGTTTTCCGGAGATGGGTTTTGTCATCTCCCCGTTCTCATGAATAAGGATACTATTGTCATCGGTAACCCCTTGCCCCAGTCCCAGTTTCTTAAACTCTTCGACGTAGGTGCTAAGGCCGAACGTCCTGGCCGACATAATTTCCCGGCGGAAACTACCTTCCGTAAACAGTATCTCATAGCTTTGCTTTTTTGCAAAAGAACCGTTAAAATCAAGGGTGTAAGAAAGAACCAGTCCCTTTTCAGACGGCAACGCAGTAATACTCGCTTCTCCGCTGTTGACCGTAATCGGGGATTTGACGATAAAAACCTTGCGTTTGCCTTTCTGCTCAGCGATACCTGCTTTGCCAAGGAGGTTTAAAAGCAAGAGGGAGCTTCCGTCTCCCGCGGGGACTTCCCGTCCATGAATTTCAATCTCCAGGTTGTCGATCCCCAGCACTGCTAACGCAGCCATAAGATGCTCTACGCTCTCGACCTCAGCATTCGCATCTTTTAAGCAGACGTGCTTGTAATCGCCGGACAGGTACTTTACGTGGGCAGCGACGTTCGGGCGTCCCGGCAAATCCACACGAGTAAAAAATATACCCGAGTTGAGCGGCGCCGGTTTGAAGCAGAGGCTGGAGCTTTCGCCCCGAAACATGCCGATGCCGGAATACCGTGTTTCCCAGCCAATAGTCTTTTGTGTATCGTGCACTAGACTACTTTCCCTTGCTCACTTCTGCATATTTCTTATTTAAGCTGTCTATCACACGGTTTGTCAGTTCCATTGACTCGGAATTATACAACACCGTTTTGATTCCAACTTTAAACTGTAATTCAGAAATCCCTCCGCCCTGCAATTCCGGCTCTTCTTTTTTTATAATCAGGTCATACTGTTCCCGCTTGCCGATGTCTTCAACTTCCTTGCACACCTCTGTGTAAAGACCCTCAAAGTAACTCTTATATTTTTTCACCAGGTTCTTTTCTGCGAATTTCGCAAAAGACTCCAGTTCTATATTCTTTTTTTCAAAGGTTTCTTCATCCTTTTTTCTCGCCTCGCTCCCCAGATCCATAAGTTGTATCTTCTCGTTGAGAGCCATCAGTTCTTTCTTTTTATCATTAATGCTTTTTTGGTACTGAGCCTCCAGTTCTTTCAGTTGAGTGTCACATTTTTTCCGTTTCTCATACTTTGAAAAAACATCGTTTAAGTCAACCACCCCTATTTTTAGCGCTTTCGTAGCGGTAGCATCCGCACCCATAACCTTCTTTGGAAAACCATTCACAACAAACAAGGACAAACACACAAAGCTTACTAGTGTATAAAGGAACGCCTTATTATTTCTTTTATCCTTTAATCCATACAACTCTTTTCTTTTCATAATCACATGCCTCCGCCGCCTCCAAAGTTAAATGAAAATGCCTGTACTTCATCCATATCCTCTTTAAGAACAGGGATACCATAATCTATTGCTATAGTAGAACGACCGAGAAAAGGGACATTCAACCTCAAGCCGAGTCCGGTGGACATTCTGAATTTGTCAAAATTAATGTCACTCATATCCCTATCGGCCTTTCCGGTATCAACAAATACCGCCATACGGATGATGTCTTTATAAATTGGAATAAGATATTCCGCATTCATTAACATCAATAAATTTCCACCAATTTGATCTCCTGTAACCTCATCAACCGGAGACACGCCACGATAATTAAAGCCCCTGAGTGACCCGTAACCTCCCGCATAAAATCTTTCAAAGACTGGAATACCATCACTGGTGGTTGGCTGCAAAACACCGAAGGTACCTCCATAAGAAACAACGTGTTTCCCCCATTTCGGCACTTCCATAACGGTAGTATACTTTGTTGACTTTATGGTATATTTGGCAAGGTCTACGTCCATCCCGGAAAATTCAAATGCTGATTCACCGTCATATCCACTCGTCGGCATATAAATATTGTCCGCCTTTACCAGATTAGCCGATAGGGTAATGGCTGCTTTCAAATAGCTGCCCTCCGCATCCAATACGTCCTTCGGGGTATCTTGCAACGAACTAAATCCACTGTCACCATCCGATGAATCTCCCCACGAACCAAATCTACTATCGATCTCAATATAATTGAACTCCGGACTTAGCCGCACAAAAAAGTCCCTCTGAAACTCCCTGCCGACGGTAACCCTGGATCCCATGCTTTGCTGTTGATAGAGACGATACCATCTCAGGTAATCAAAGACGCTTGCTCCGGCGCTGTAAGGAGAATCAAAAACGGATGGATTCGTTAACGACGCCATGATTTCAGTTCTCTCAAAGCCGGGGCTAAACCTCAACGTCAGTATTTCTCCACCGCCACGGAAGGCATTACCTGCCAGAAAATCATCCCAGCCTTTCGGGAGATCGGTAACGTCAAAGTTTCTATCGGTATACGAAATATCGCCAAATGCCCCGACATTGGCGCCATAACCACCGCCAAATCTGAGCATACCCGTTCGCCCTTCCTTTACGTCTATCAGTAAGTTCTGCTTGTCTGGCTCGGAACCGGGTTCAAAATTAATTCCTGCCGGCATACCGGATTCCATATCAAAATATCCGGTATTGGTAAGCCGTCGCTGGGTGTCGCGTATCTTTTCGGTATCCAGCTTTTCACCCGGATTAAACGTCACTTGCCGGCGGATAACGTTGTCTCGTGTTTTATCATTTCCCGATATCTTGACCTTTTCAATATAGGATCTATCCTTTTCCTCTATTTTAAAAGAAACGTCAGCCTTTGCCTCTTCCGAACTAAAGGAATGTTTTTCTTTAATCGCGGCGCCGATGTATCCTTGCTCTCCGTATGCCAACCGTAGTTGATAGGTATCTTTATCAACCGCATCCAGGAAGAAAGGTCCGCCCTCTTTCAGTTTCAATCTCTGCTTTAATTCCTCGTCGGTAAAAAGCGACTCCCCGTCAATTTCCAGGTGCCGTACATAATATCTTTCACCCTCCTTTACGTGGAAGGTGACAAACATCTCACTTTTATCTTCGCTATAGGTCATCTCCCAGCCGATATCGACGTCCAACCACCCGTTGTTCATGTAGTACTCTTTTAGTTTTTCGATGTCGGTCTCAAATTTTTTCTCGTCAAATCTACCGGGGAAAATGAAGTTGGGGAAATGCTTTCGTTTCGTCTCCATCTGTTTGCGCAGTTTTCTCTGCGTAAACCCTGTATTTCCCTGAAAGTCAATACGGGCAACGCGGACCTTCGGACCCTCGTCGATGTTGAAAGTCAGTACCGTCTTTCCATCCACCGTCTTGGCTTCTGCCTTAATCTGTACTCGGCAAAAGCATTTCTTTATGTACAATTCACGAATCTTTTCTTCATCAAGCTTGAGGAGATACGGTTTCAAATAATCCCCCTGCTTTATCTCGATTTGTTTTTTCAGCTTTTTGGTCTTAATTTTATTGTTACCTTGAAACTGTATTTCATCGATCACCGCCCGCTCAACAACGACAAACGTAAGCTTTACTCCATCCTCCAACTCTTCAATCTCTATCTCAATATTATCAAAGAACCCCAACGACCAGATGGCATCCACATCGCGGCTAACGAGCTGAGAATCAAAGGGGTCGCCTTCTTTCACGCTGACGCTGCCTTTTATGGCGGAGACGCTGATCCTCTGGTTGCCCCGAAATTCAATCTTTTTTATGATGGGAACCGGGGGTTTCCTGTTTTCGGCGTGAAGATTTTTTACGTGACCGAAATACAAGGTGATAACAAGCGCGACAATCAACCCCAATACCCGTAATATAATCTTGCTTGAGTTCATTGGATACCTACGGATGCTAAGTTTTCAAACCGCATAAACTGAGATAGAAACGCCATTTTTACTACCCCGATCGGACCGTTTCTTTGTTTGGCAATGATAAGCTCAGCCGTACCGTCTTTTTTCTCAGGGTCGTAATAATCCTCACGATGGAGAAGCATGATGACGTCCGCGTCTTGTTCTATCGATCCCGATTCACGCAGGTCCGACATGCGCGGCTTGTGGCCTTCCCTCGTCTCAACCGACCTATTCAACTGAGATACGACGATTACGGGAATGGACAACTCCCTGGCGAGGGATTTCATGCCGCGGGAAATTATGGATATTTCCTGCTGGCGATTCTCCCCGCGTGATGCTTCCATTAATTGTAGATAATCAACAACGACAAGCTGGATGTCATACTGAGCCTTGAGCCTGCGCGCCTTCGCGCGCACCTCTAAAACGGTAAGACCCGGCGTGTCATCGATAAAGATGGGTGCCTCCGAGAGTGAACCGAGACCGTAGGAAAGGTCGCTCCACTGCTTGTCCTCCAAAAACCCCCGCCTCAGTTTGTGGGCGTCTATCCTGGCATGGGAACAAAGCATGTTTTGGGCAACCTGGTGTGCCGACATTTCAAGGGAAAACAAGACGACAGGCTTTTTTTCAACAACCCCGACGTGCTCAATGATATTTAAAGCAAGGCTTGTCTTGCCCATGCTGGGCCTTGCCGCAACGATTATAAGTTCCGCCGGCTGCAGGCCGCAGGTCATGTCGTCTAGGTCGTAAAAACCCGTAGCCAATCCCGTCAGCCTGTTTTGCCTGTCATGTAAATTTTCAATCCGGTTGAAGGTTTCTTTTAGAATTTCATTCAGCTTCGTGGACGCCGCGTTGAACTTTTTCTGGGTAACGTCAAAGATGGACCGTTCGGCGGTATCCAGCAACTGATCGGTATCAATAGATACATCAAAAGATTGTTTCTGTATAGTTGCAGCGACTTCGATCAGGCATCTTTTAATAGCCTTTTCGCGCACAATATTTGCATAGTATTCTACGTTTCCAATGGTCGGTACGGCGTCTTCCAGTTCAATCAGATATTCTACGCCGCCCACCTTCTCCAATAACGAACGCTTTTTCAACTCTTCCCGGAGAAGAACGAGGTCAACCACCTGCCCCTTATCGTAGAGTTCCAGAACCGTCTGAAACAGTTCCTGATGCGCCGTCTTGTAGAAACTTTGTTTGTTCACGAGAGGGATTACGACGTTTATCACCTCGTTATCCAGCAACATCGCGCCCAAAACACTCATTTCTGCTTCGACACTCTGAGGCAGCGTGCGCTCAAGCAGTGATTCAACCACCATTGACCGTTCTCCACTAACGAAATTATTCTTTTACCGGCTGACTTGACTCATCGGCAACAACGGTCACCTTGCACTTCGTTTTCATTTCAATATTCAGCGCCACCGTAACGTCGAATACCCCACAGGTTTTGATTGGGACATCCAGCACTACCATTTCCTCTTCTACCGGATACCCTTCCTTTGCCAATGCCTCGGCGATCATTGCGGACGAAATCGAACCGAATAGCCTGCCGTCTGCATTCGCCCTTGCCGTTATCGTACAAGAAGCGGCGGATATCTTTTCCAATACACCCTGCAACCTGTCTCTCTCTTCTTTTAGCAGCAGGTCCATCTTCATCTTTTCTTTTTCAATTTGCTTCAAATTGGCAGGGGTTACGTTTGTCGCCAACCCTTTTGGAAGCAGGAAATTTCTTGCATATCCGTCCCGCACCTTTACCACGTCGCCAACCCTACCAAGTTTCTCCACGTTTTTCTTCAACAACAATTCCATGACAATCCCCCTTTTACGCTACAAACGGAAGTAACGCCATAAATCTGGCTCTTTTAATAGAAAGTTTCACCGAATGCTGATGACGGGCGCAATTCCCCGAACGTTTTCTGGAAAAAAGCTTTCCCTGACTCGTTGTAAGTTTTTGCAAATTTTGCGTGTCCTTATAATTAATGTCATCCGCCCCCATTCTGCAAAAACGGCATTTGCTCGTTTTGTTAAACTGTTTTTTACTCATTATGTCTTTATCCTTATCGTAAATTATCCTCTAAAACCATCGCCTGTTTCAGACAAACAGGCTGTACATTAAAAAGGTATGTTTTCATTGTTAATGTCGAGATTAACATCTTCGGACATTACATCAGGCGTTTTCCCGTCTTTTGGTAAACTACCCGATTCCCCTTCAGGCCGTTTAGCGGTACCGTCTATGAATTGAAAATTATCTGCCACAACGCGGAGCTTGCTCTTTTTTTGCCCGTCTTTCGACTCCCACTGATGGAACTGGAGCCACCCTTCAATGAAAATCGGCTTTCCCTTGCTAAAATATTCACTTACAACCTCGGCCCGTCGCCCG
The DNA here is from genome assembly GCA_964355695.1 of uncultured candidatus Brocadiaceae bacterium. Classification (GTDB taxonomy): domain Bacteria; phylum Planctomycetota; class Brocadiia; order Brocadiales; family Brocadiaceae; genus JACVXV01. Next base: position 6,646 of record CAYHFB010000025.1, on the reverse strand, counting down.
AAAATACTAATATCGACATAACACACATCCTCTTTCTGCTCTCCACTTTTAGCCGTCCACACCCGATTGATTGCAATCCCAAAGCTTGCAACAGCCAACCCTGCGGGTGTATACCGTAATTCAGGGTCACGCGTAAGATTACCCATAAGAAAGACTTTGTTAAGACTTGCCATACCTTGCTCCTCTTAAAAACCTTGATTATTGTATTTTCACATACCTTCACAAGACTTCTTACCCGGTTTTCAAACCCTTCAGTACGGCCAACGGCTATGCGGTCCTAGGCGTTATCCGTAACATTTGCAGACACGACTTCTTCCGTCAACAAGCTGATCTCCGGTATCGCTACAACTTCCTTTCCAACCACGACAGCAGCAGCCACCGCCATCGCCACACCCTCAACCGGGACTATCTGTGACATCTCCTCAATCTTATCGTCCGTAACGATCAACGAGCGAATAATATACTCCGACAACTGAAAATCCCTTCTAAGTGTCGGAATAGCCGCACCCTTGGCATTGAAATGCACCAGTAAATACGTCCCGCGCTTATGTCCTTTAACCTTGTACGCCAGTTTCTTTTCACCCCATTTTTCGACCTTCAGAATCTCAGCCGCATTTTTTTGCAAAATATCCTGAATGTGCTTAACTGCAGCTTCCCATTCCGTATTTGCACGTGCATTATCAATTATAAACAGCGCTTCATACATCCTCAAATTTTCTTCCTCCTCAATTCAATAAAATATGCAGAAAAGAAACAACCTCAATTAAATGCGTTCATACACACTTCTACACCATCGGAAATCCACATTTTTAACGCCTGACAAGACCTATCAATGGTTTCATCCAACAGCGGATATTCTTCCTTTGAAAACCGGGATAGCACGTAATCGGCGGCGTCTCCTACAGCAGGACGCCCAATGCCCACCCGTAAGCGGGAGAAATCCCTGGAGCCCAAAGACGCAATAAGAGACTCTATACCCCGATGCCCGCCGGAACCGCCGCTGCGTCTTACCCGCAGCTTCCCTAACGGCAAATCCAAGTCATCACCGATAACCATAATATCCTGCAGCGAAACCTTGTACATTTCCGCGGCTTCTTTGACCGCGTGTCCGCTTAAATTCATGAACGTCTGCGGCTTCAACAGGACAACATCTTCCAGTGTTACCGATTTTTTGTAAAAGAGAGACTGGAATTTTTTCTGCGCCAATCCCATTTCAAACAGTTGGGAAAGGTGGTCAAGCACCATAAAACCCACGTTATGTCTCGTCTTAACGTACTTTTCCCCCGGATTACCCAAACCGACTATGATCTTCATTATTACAACGACACTACGCCTTTTTCTCCGGTTCTCCCTCTTCACCCTCTTTAGGCTTCTTGGTAATAACCTCCGGTTCCGCCAGCAGTTCCTCTTCCGAGGTCGCTTTCACATCAGAAACCTGATGCACAGACGCAACAACGGTCTCCGGATCCGGCAGATATCGAATACCTTCCACTTGGGGAAGTTCTCTGACGTGAATAGACTTGCCCAAACCTAACGCCGATATGTTTACCTTTATCTTCTCCGGTATAACGGCAGGAAGGCATTCTATTTCCACGGACTTCAACGTGTGTGTCAGAATACCGCCGTCTTTTACGCCGATAGGTTCCCCATACACCTCAACCGATACCCGCAAATGAACCCTTTCATCCAGATCAATCCTTGAGAAATCCACGTGATCAATCCGGTCGGAAAGGTTGTCGTGCTGTACATCCTTGATAAGCGCTGATTCCTTCTTGTTATCAAATGCCAACCAAATCAACCTGGTTCTCGTCTGCAGTAGCCGCACAAAGTCCGTGTCTTTCAGCGCGAGCATGACATTGTCCTGTTTGTGGCCATATAATATCGCGGGTATTTGTCCGCTATCTCGCAATTTCCTCGCGGCCTTACTCCCCTTCGTCGTTCTTTTTTCTGCCTTCAACTCTAAAATTTCCATCTATCCTACTCCCCAAAACATAAAATTATTAAACAAAGAGAGAACTCACGGACTCATGGCGGTGAATTCTCTTAATAGCATCCCCTAATAGCGCGGAAATCGTCAACACCTTAATCTTATCTCCAAGCCCCTTTACCTTATCTCCAAGTGGAATGGTATCGGTCACTATAATCTCTTTAATCGGCGCGGCGGCCAACTTTTGTACGGCAGCCCCACAGAAAACCGGATGGGTAGTGCCTACGTAAATATCCTTCGCCCCACGCTCTTTCAGGACGTTTGCGGCCTGGGCAATAGACCCACCCGTGGCTATCAAATCATCAATCATTACCACGTTCTTACCGCTAACGTCTCCAATAACAAACCCGACCTCCGTTTCCTCCGGACCGACCCTTCGTTTATCCACAATCGCCATCTTTATTCCCAGTTTCTTGGAATAATTTCTCGCTAGTTTTATACCGCCAACATCCGGGGTCACGACCACCAGGTCTTCCATGTTCATCGCCGCAAAATATTTCGAAATTACGGGAAAGGCTAGTAAGTGATCCACTGGGATATCGAAGAAACCCTGTATCTGAGCCGCATGCAGGTCCACGGTAAGCACACGGTCTGCCCCCGCTTCGGTAATGATATTTGCGACCAGCTTTGCCGTTATCGGCACCCGCCCCTCGTCTTTTCTGTCTTTTCTGGCGTATCCATAGTAGGGCAACACCGCCGTAATGCGCGAAGCGGATGCCCTCCGCAAGCAATCAATAAATATAAGCAACTCTACAAGATTTTCGTTCACGGGCGCACACGTTGGCTGCACCAAAAACACGTCTGAGCCCCGAACGTCTTCATTCACCTTTATATCAATCTCACCATCGGGAAAACGCCCCACATAAGCATCACCCAACTTGATTGAAAGATGTTCACAAATCTTCTTCGCAAGGCTGGGATTTGCATTTCCCGTAAAGATTTTTAAATCGTTCATACCGTCAAGCCGTCTCTTATTATCCATTATTTATCTGTATTCCTGTGAAAAAATCCCCGCTTTTTCAAATTCAGCCATATTTCGAACCTCAGCATCGTCCCCGATCCTTGCGCCGGATTGCACGTACGCAAAAGGCCCTATGCGGCACCGCCGGCCAATTACCACATTTTTACCAATGTAGGCAAAGGGATATATCTTCGTCCCCTCACCGATCTCCACGCAGTTTTCAATAAAAGCGCTTGTGGTGTCTGTGATAATTATCCCACGGTCCATCAAAGAGCGCAGGATTTCATTACGCCTTATTTGATTAACCTCCGCCAGTTCCTGCTGGGTATTTATGCCTAACACCTCGGACGGATCGGTAACGAGGATACCATCAACCCGCTTACCGCTTCGACAAAAAATCGAAATGATATCAGTTAAATAATACTCCCCCTTTTTATTATGGGGGACGATTGCATCAAGCCCCGCCAAAAGCGATGCACCCTTAAAGCCGTACATCCCAACGTTAATTTCATTGATCTTTACCTCTTCCGCGCTCGCCTCGCTCTCCTCCACGATACCCTTGATGCGCCCTTGCGAATCGCGGGAAACCCGCCCGTATCCTTTGGGACGATCGAGACGCGCTGACAGCATCGTCACATCGGCATTCGATCCGGAATGTGCGGCTATCAGGTCTCGCACCGACTGCGGTTTAATCAAAGGGGTGTCCCCATTCAGCACGACAACGGTATCTGATCCCCCCGCGAGAACGGGCCGTGCACACATAACGGCATGAGCAGTCCCCAATTGTTCGCACTGCTCCGTTATTGTCACGGGCAAACCTTGAAGGCTCTCCCTTACGATATCCCCCTTGTCGCCAACAACCACAACGATTTGCGAAATCCCCGCTTCTCGTACGGCGTTAACAACACACTCCAAAAGGGTGAAACCGCAAACTGTATGCAGCACCTTCGGTAGCGGAGAGCGCATACGCGTCCCCTTCCCTGCGGCAAGAATAATTGCTGTGGTTTCTCCCATAGTTTATAACAGTATCAGATTTTCCCTATATCCCATAAAATATAATGGCTACCCGGGGAGGACTCGAACCTCCAATGAGAGAACCAAAATCTCTAGTGTTACCATTACACCACCAGGTAGCATTACATTATGGGAAATTTTATCTACGCTAAAAACCCAACCCCGAACGGGTCTGAGAGACACAAAAAGGAGAAATGGAGAAGAAGGAAACCGAACCGATGCCGTGTTCTCTCTTCTCTATTTCTCCTTTTGCAACGGTTCAGCCGGTATAAAACAACGCCGGAAGACATCCCCCGCTTTACGAATCGCCCCTTTAAAAAAGGGGGAAAACAGGGGGTTGTCTTCAATTATATAACCGTTACTACACGAACCGCCAGTTGCTTAATACTACACCATTTCTACCAAAAACATCACAAAATAATTCCCCCCTGAAACAAGAGAACCCTTTTCTAGCCGCCCATTAATACCGCACCTTGATCAGCGGATGTTACACATTTAGCGTATCGCGCCAGCATTCCTTCCGTTATCCGCGGCTCCGGTGGAGTCCATTTTGCCCTACGCTCGGCCAGTATTTTTTCAGGAACGTTTAAATCCAACCGGCGTTGAGGAATATCTATGGAAATCTCATCGCCATCTTCTATTAGCGCAATAGGTCCGCCAACCATCGCCTCCGGGGCAACGTGACCGATACATGGTCCTTGGGTACCGCCGGAAAAACGCCCGTCGGTAATTAACGCCACCGATTCACCCAATCCCATACCAATAAGCGCCGCCGTAGGCGCCAGCATTTCCCTCATACCGGGACCGCCGCGTGGCCCCTCGTATCTGATAACCGCTACCATACCACTTTTAACCTGCGATTCCATGATGGCCTTCATCGCGTCCTCTTCGCTGTTAAACACCTTTGCAACGCCTTTATACTTCATCATGTTCGCGGATACCGCGCTTTGTTTAACCACAGAGCCTTTTGGCGACAAACTGCCATATAATACCGCGATTCCGCCCTCTTTATGGTGGGCACGTTCTTTTGGCCTGATGACGTCATCGTCACTGACTACCGCTGCTTTTGCAATTTCCTTTGTAGTAAAGCCGCTCACCGTAGGACAATCATGAATATCGTCGTACAACTGCTTCATAACCGCCGGAATGCCACCCGCATAATATAAATCCTCCAGCAGGTATTCTCCGCCCGGCTGAAGGCTTGCAATGTGGGGTGTTCTTGCGCTGATAGTATCACACATCTTCAAATCAACAGCCACCTTTGCTTCTTTCGCAATGGCCGGAATGTGTAAACAAGAGTTGGTAGAACCGCCAAGCGCCATATCAACCATAATGGCATTCTCAAAGGCCTTCTGAGTCATAATCGACCTTGCGGTGATCCCCTTTTTAACAATCTCCACCACTTTTTGCCCACTCTGGTATGCAATTCTTTCTTTTTCAGAAGAAACGGCCAACGCCGCCGCACATCTTGGGAGGGACATCCCTAACGCCTCCGTCACACACGCCATAGTGTTGGCGGTGTAAAGCCCCTGACAGGAACCGGCGCCAGGACACGCCTCCATCTCAAGGCAAGACAACTCCTCATCCCCAATCTCCCCCTTACGCCTCCTACCAACGGCTTCAAAGGTATCTTTCACCAAGGACAGCTTTTGTTTTCCGTAACGACCTGACAGCATTGGACCTGCAGTAACCACAATACCCGGTATATCGATCCTGGCAACGCCCATTAACATGCCGGGCGTAATCTTGTCGCAGTTCGTCAGCATGATTAATCCGTCAAGACTGTGGGCGTTACATACGCACTCAATAATATCCGCAATAAGATCCCTCGACGCCAGTGAATAGCGCATCCCATCATGCCCCATTGCTATCCCATCGCAAATGCCGGGAACGCCAAAAATGAAGCTAACGCCACCCCCAGCATGGATACCCTTCTCGATAGCCCTTTCCAACTGACGCATGTGTACATGTCCCGGAATCAAATCAGTAAAGCTACTGGCAATACCAATAAAAGGTTTGCCCATATCGCCTTTGCTCAAGCCTGTAGCATATAAAAGCGCCCGTGCCGGGACGCGTTCAAGTCCTTTAGTTATCTTATCGCTCCGCAATTTCTCGCTTACCTTTCATTAGTATCATTATAGGCGTTATCGTAAAAGTAATCCCGTCATTATAGCGAAAAGCTCAATATTGTCAACTAAAACTCTTCCCTGCAATGCACACCAGCCCACTTCTTAACTACAATTCTTTAATTCTTTTGTAAATATTTATGATTACAACGTCCAATTTCACGACACTATCCATTTAAAAAAAGCACTATCTTCATAACATGCTGAAACAAAAGCGCTTAATGTATACATGTTAATATAAAACGGGTTATAGTAATTTTACATCAAACATATAATAATGCAAAATCCCCCTGAAATTTAATTTGGGGGGTGATATATGTCTTGGCCGTCATTTTCAGGGATCAACGTTAACGAGGAAGAACTGCGTGAGTTGGTAATTGGGGCAAAGGATAAGGAGGCGTAATTTCTACCAATATTTTGTCCCTACGGAACATTAAAAAAACAGACACAGATTGAATTTTGAATAGTTATAGCCGAAAGTCTCTGTTTTTCATACCCATGCATTCGGCAAATCAGGTTATAATCTAAAACATTGTCTTTGGACGCAGAGCGTCCTGG
>CAYHFB010000024.1:0-17419 GCA_964355695.1 uncultured candidatus Brocadiaceae bacterium | reverse complement strand
GTTTAAAAGAGTTTAAAAGAGTTTAAAAGAGTTTAAAAGAGTTTAAAAGAGTTTACGGTAGGTGAAATGTACGAATCTGAAATAGAACAAATCGCCTTAGATATTCTCCGTGATAAGAACGGCTACACCGTTCTTTTCGGTCCAACTATCTCCGAAGGTGATCTGAAAGAGCGGGAATATACCGACGTCGTGCTGCTAAACCGTCTGCGGGACGCTATAGACCGTATCAATCCTTCCATCCCTGCGGATGCGCGTGAGGAGGCATTTAAAAAGGCGATACGCACGGTTTCGGTGAGCCTGTTGGACAATAACGAATCCTTTCACCGGATGCTGACCGAAGGAGTTGACGTCAAGTTCGGTGTTGGCGAGGGTAAAACGAAGAGTGATAAAGTCTGGCTGATTGATTTTTCTATCATAGAGAACAACGAATTTCTGGCAGTCAATCAATATACCGTACTGGAAAATCATAATAACAAGCGCCCGGATATTGTCCTGCTTGTCAACGGACTGCCGTTGGTGGTTGTTGAACTGAAAAACGCCACAGACGAAACCGCCGATGTCCATGCGGCTTTCAATCAACTTCAAACGTACAAACAGTTGATTCCTTCGCTATTCACTACGAATGCATTCCTAATTGCAAGTGACGGCTGGTTTGCCAAAATCGGCACCATATCCAGTGACTACCCCCGCTTTATGGAGTGGAAAACCGCGGATGGCGAAACCATTGTGGATACAAAGCGGGAATCTGAACTGGAGCCGATGATTAAAGGGCTTCTGAACAAAAAGACTTTGCTTGACGTGATCCGCCATTTCATTGTCTTTGAAAAAACCAGAGAAAACACCCTGAAAAAGATTGCTGCCTATCACCAGTATTATGCGGTGAATAAGGCCATCACCTCAACAATACGCGCCACGTTTGAAACGGCTTCTGCCGTTAATGAACCCCCGGTATCTTACGGTTTACCAAGTGTTGCAGATCAACCGAAGGGCGATAGGAGGGCTGGTGTGGTGTGGCATACTCAGGGAAGCGGCAAAAGCCTTTCGATGGTGTTTTACGCAGGGAAGCTGGTTCTTGAGGACATGATGAATAATCCGACCCTGGTAGTGATAACCGACCGCAACGACCTCGACCAACAGCTTTTCGAGACCTTTTTCAATTGCCGCCAACTCATCCGCCAAACTCCGCAGCAGGCGGCAAACCGTGACGACCTGAAGAAACTCCTTTCCGTCTCATCGGGCGGCGTAGTCTTTACTACCATTCAGAAGTTTCTGCCGGAGGAAACGGGCGGCAGGTATCCGACGTTGTGCGGACGCCGCAATATTGTGGTAATTGCCGATGAAGCCCATCGCAGCCAATATGATTTTATTGACGGTTTTGCACGGCATATACGCGACGCCTTGCCCAATGCCTCGTTTATCGGGTTTACCGGTACTCCGATTGAAAAGGAAGATAAAAACACACAGGCGGTTTTTGGAGATTATATTGACGTCTATGACATTCAGCAGGCGGTAGAAGACGGCGCAACGGTGCGCATTTATTACGAAAGCCGTCTTGCGAAGATAGAACTCTCCGAATGTGAACGGAAGGCGCTCGACGAACGGGTTGAAGAGGTTACCGAAACTGACGAATTGACCGAACGGCAAAAACGCTTTGCGAAATGGACAAGCAAGGAGGCTGTTGTCGGCAGTGAAGGACGATTGAAGCAGATTGCCGCCGACCTGGTCAACCATTATGAACAGCGTTTATCAGCGGCAGACGGCAAGGCCTTGATTGTCTGCATGAGCCGCAGGATTTGCGTTGCCTTGTATAACGAGATTATAACATTGCGTCCACACTGGTATAACACTGACGACGGCAAAGGGATTCTTAAGGTAATCATGACCGGCTCTGCCAGCGACCCGCTGGATTGGCAGGAGCATATCCGCAATAAACCAAGAAGGCAAGCGATTGGCGACCGGCTGAAAGACCCCAAAGACCCACTCAAGCTGGTCATTGTCCGCGATATGTGGCTCACCGGATTTGATGCGCCCTGCCTGCATACCATGTACATTGATAAACCAATGAACGGCCACAATCTGATGCAGGCCATAGCCCGTGTTAATCGTGTATTCGGCGATAAGGAAGGTGGGCTGGTTGTTGATTATATCGGTATCGCCCAGGACTTAAAAAAGGCTTTGGCGATTTATACGGAAAGCAAGGGTAAAGGTATGCTTGCATTTGATAAGGAAGAGGCCGTTGCCAGGATGATAGAGCTTTACGAGATCGTGGTTGATATGTTTGCCCGTTTTGATTATCGCAAATACTTTGCGCTTGAACCCAGGGAAAAGCTGAATTTCATACTCGACGCGGCAAACTACATCTCAGAATTAACGGAAGAAAAAGACGGCAACCTCATCAGAAACGGTAAAGAACGCTTTAAGCAGAACGTGATTCGGCTTCAAAAGGCATTCGCGCTTTCTGTTCCCCATGCGAAGGCTTTTGAAATACGGGATGATTTGGCCTTCTTTCAGGCGCTCAAGTCACGATTCTCCAAGTTTGACGAGCAGGGGAAAAAACGCACTGATGAAGAAATAGAAACGGCTATCCGACAGATTGTCAATGATGCGATCATTTCAAAAGAGGTCATTGACGTATTTGACGCCGCTGGAATAAGAAAGCCGGATATTTCTATTCTTTCCGACGAGTTCCTTGCAGAGATTCAGGGCATGTCCCGCAAGAATCTTGCCCTGGAATTGCTCAAGCGGCTTCTTAGTGATGAGATAAAAAACCGGAAGAAAACCAATTTGATACAGGGCAAGAAGTTTTCAGAATTGCTGGCTGCGGCTGTAAAACGCTACCAGAGCGGACTGATTGATTCCGCAAAGATCATTGAAGAACTCATCCAACTTGCAATGAATATCCGCGAAGCAGATCGGCGGGGCGAGAAGCTAAACCTGCGCGTTGATGAACTTGCTTTTTATGACGCCCTTGCAGACAATCCAACCGCTGAAACCGTTTTGGGCGACCAAACCCTTAAATTGATTGCCCATGAACTGGTAGAAAATGTTCGTAAAAACACGACCATTGATTGGCAACTGAAAGACAGTGTTCAAGCCAAACTGCGGGTACTGGTGAAGCGGATACTGCGGAAATACAAATATCCGCCGGATGACCCATCCACCGGTGAATATACGGTTTCTGTGAACAAGGTGCTGGATCAGGCAGAGTTACTGGCTGATATTTGGACAAAAGATGCATTAGGGTGAAGTTAGAGGGTTCCCATGATGGGGAAACAGGAACCGTAACGATGCTTTATGTTTATTTCGGTTTTGAGTGTCCATCTCCACGTCAAAACACAGAACCTCCTGCTGAACAAGTTCTCAAGCCCCGTCCGACAATAAAACCTCTGGATAAATTCAGGCAAAAGGGTTTTTGGGTGAAATCCATCAAAATAAACCTTGAATTTGTACATATCCTGTATTACTATCGTTGGGAAATGTTTGCGGCGCTTCCACAATGTTTCTCATCCGTCTGTGGCTTTGCCTTGCGAGTCGGGTGAAATAGGGTTGTTTTCCATGGTGAAACAATGACTGCGGTTGGCTTAAAAGTAAGATTTAGCTATCCAAGACTATCTGCACACACCGGAGGATAAACGGTATGAGCTGTGAACTTCAGGCGGACATGCTTTCACTGATATTGATCACCGATAGAACCCTCTGCAAGTGGCCTCTTTTGGAAACGGTGGCGTTGTCCCTGAAGGGTGGAGTAAAGGCCGTACAACTGCGCGAAAAGGGGCTTGCAACCCGCGAACTGTACACCCTGGCGAATGAACTGCGAAAGATGACCTCGGATTTTGGGGCGGGCTTGTTTATTAACGACCGGGTTGATATTGCCCTTGCCGTGGATGCGGACGGCGTTCATCTTGGGTGGCACTCCCTGCCTGTTCCGGTAGTGCGGGGGCTGCTGGGTGTTAAAAAGTTGATTGGTGTTTCTACCCACAATCGCCGGGAGGCGTTGCAGGCTCGGAATGACGGCGCTGATTATATTACCTTTGGCCCCGTCTTTTGTACCCCATCAAAGGCGGGTATTCTTGACCCGGTGGGGGTGGAAGCGTTGCGGCGGCTGAAGGACGAGATTCACGCGCCCATTGTCGCCCTGGGTGGCATTAATGTGGGGAACGTGGAGGCCGTTTTAGAGAGTGGTGTAGAGGGCATTGCCGTCATTTCAAGCATCTTGTCCGCCGATGACTCAGAAAAGGCCAGCAGGGGCTTGTTTGATAAAATCCTGATGCATCGGTTGCGGAATACGGGTGTGGTCTAGAAGTTATATTCGTTATTATAGTATTGCCCGGTAAAAACCTTGTAAAAATCTTTTTTTGCAATTTTTTTACCACCCCTTGTATCCGCCTTTTCCAGGGGGGGGCGTGAACTTTTTGAATGCCGTGTGTTTACCTCTTAGTTTTTTAATAACTAACCCGAACTTAATTAAATAAAAGAATCATATAGCCATGAGATACGCTTGGTTGTAGAAATAACTAAAGAACGACTCATGATTGTTGATAATTTTTTCAGGCTTGTTCGGGTTAGGTAAGGAGAAATCCATGCAGTTATTGGAAAAATTACACTTTGATGAAAAAGGGCTTATCCCATCGGTAATTGTAGACGCAGCGGATGGGAAGACGCTTACGCTGTGTTATATGAACAAAGACGCCGTCGTCAAGACGGTCGAGACGGGCAAGGTACACGTGTTTCGCCGTTCTCAGAATCGATTGATGATCAAGGGTGAAACTTCCGGCCACATCCAGCTCGTGAAGAGGATATTTTTCGATTGTGAAGGGAATTCGTTGGTCTTCATGGTAGAGCAAAAGGTGGCGGCGTGCCATGCGGGGTACAAGTCCTGCTATTACCGTGAATACAACCCCAAATCCGATACGATTGAGATTTCCGAGAAAAAGGTGTTTGATCCGGATAAGGTGTACCGATAATGTTTGCAGGAAAATTAAATTCAAGCAAAAAACGCTTGAAAACAAACACATCACATGGTATAGTCGTTTACGTTATAGATAGTTTGTGCCGTTTTATATACCAATGTGGGCTTTACCCACAACCCAATAGAAAAACCATACGTTATAAAATGCCTTACTCACTGCATCTACAGCGGGATTTTTCGGAAATGACAACAAAGTAGCTTGTTTTTTATTGTAGTTTTGAATCTGTAAGGTACTAACTAAGAGTTTAATATTTTATTCCGTCTCACCCGCTGGAGGAAAAAGCATGTCTTTATCTAAGTGTGGAAAATATGGGAAGATTTTCCTTTTGGTTGCCTTCGTAGGCGTATCGGGTTGTGCAGAGTTGGATGAGTTGAAGAACTTGAATAAAAAGCAGGCGATGACGATAAGGGATCAGTCTGAAGAAATTGCACACCTTATGAATCAAGCGTCATCGTTGTCCAACAAGCTGAAGTCCAGCGAAGAAGAGATGAACAAACTGAGAAAACTGGCGAAGTCTGTCGGCGAGGGTGCCTCTGTGAGGGATACCGTTGAAGGCCCTGTCCTCCTTTTCCCGGAAAAGATACTGTTTGATTCAGGATTGGCGGTAGTAAAACAGAATGGAGAAAAGGCGCTGAAGAAGGTTGCCGTTTTCCTTGCTGAAAACCCATCCATATCTGTCAGGATAGACGGCCATACCGATACCGACCCAATTGTCAAAACAAAGCAATTTTGGGATTCCAATCACCACCTGTCTGCCGCTCGTTCGCTAAGCGTATTCCACTTTTTAACGAAGAAGGAGGGCGTGGTAGAGAAGAGGATTCATGTCGCCGGTTTTGGGCCTAACCGTCCTATCTCCACCAACAGCACGACTGTCGGAAAGAAGGAAAACAGGCGGGTTGAATTTTTGATATTAAGCAGCGTAGCTTCGTTGCCCGCCAAAGATGCATCAATGTCCAATGAGGGAGATTCTATCCTTGTGGAGGAGTCTGGCGGCGTATCTATGGGTGTTGATGAAAAGTAGGTTGTTTGCGGAAACGGAAGGTGTCTTAAAAGTCGTTATCACCGGCGCTCACATCATGTGGCGCCGGTCGCATACCATCTTGAGTTAGACGTCAAATCGTTTTGAATTACGTAGTTGTTAATCCGTTCATCCACGGTTTACAAACAGGCCTCAAACATTCCAGTCCTTCCCAATGGCGTTGTCACTTCAAGGATTTCTGGCTTGAAAGTCATCGATAATCTGATTATTTGCTTGTTTTAAGCGTTTTTATTGTTTTTGTTTCAGTAAAATTTTTTTAAGTCCTGATCTATGAAAAATGTAAAGAAAACTCAACCTGTCACAGCGTCAGATTCCATGGGCAATCAAAGCGAGCGCACTCAAACCAATCAACCGCAGCGGAAGGATTCTAACGTAATATGGGACATCTTCTGTTCCGTCAAGCTTGCCGTGGTTATCATTCTCGTTATGGTCGTGGCCTGCATCCTGGGTACCGTTGTTGTGCAAGAAAAACCTTTGGATGAGTACACAGCCAGATACGGCTACGGATTTGCAACCTTTTTAAGATATACGCAATTAACGAACGTATTCTACTCATATTGGTTTTCACTTCTCCTCGTCCTGCTTTGCGCTAACCTTATATGCTGTACCATAAAGAGGTGGAGAAACACCTTTATGCAGACGGGTTTTGTTCTTACCCATCTCAGCCTTATATTGATCCTGCTGGGCGGGGTTATCAAGTTCCAAACGGGGGTAAAAGGTGGTGTAAACGTTTATGAAGGGAAATCGGTAAACTATTTCCTTACCCAGATGCTTGACCGCAACGGCAAGTTGGATTACGTCAAGAAAGACCTGCCGTTCTCCATCGCGCTGGACGACTTTATCCTGGAAAAGAATGAGCCGAAATTCCAATTGGTATCTTTCGTTAAGAGTAGTGACCGCCAGAAGGCGATTGAAGTAAAGGTGGGAAAGAAGCAGCGCGTTCCCGGCTCGGATTACAAGGTGTTTATTAAAGACTATATCCCCGATGCGGAACTGAAGCAAGAGCCGGTAAACTCCTCTGACAGCCCGAACAATCCAGCCGCTTACGTAAAGATGTATGACTCTGATGGCGTCTTGGCCGAGGGTTGGCTGCTTGCAAATGAACAAAACTTTTACGAGGACAAAAAACAAAATTTACGGATAGAATACCTGTGGAAGCCGTCACAGCAAGCGTTCGACAAGGCAGTAACTTCCGTTGGAAATGAGAAGCCGACGGTATCGGTTGCCATTTCCGACTGGATGCAGGAGTACCCATTAGAGCTAAATAAAACAATCAAGATAGAAGGTTCTAGTTACACGATAAAATTTGCGCAATATGCCTTTAATTACGGTGATAGGCGCCCATTGGAAGAGCAGCCGCCGGAGAATCCGGCAGTTCTCGTGGAAATTAACGGACCGGAAGGCGTTGAATCCCGGTGGGTGTTTGAAAAATTCCCTGATTGGGACAAGATGCACCCTGCGCGGTACAAGGAAGTAAAAATCACCTGTAGCGGATTTATCTCAACCCGTTTGGCCAAGAATACTGTTCGTGTTTTGCAATCCCCGGAAGGCATACGGACGTTAGTCCATATCAGCGACGGAAAGATTGTTGAGACGGTTCCCTGGGAATTAAAGAAAAAACATGTTATTGCAGGAACCAATCGTCAGGTAGAGGTGTTTGAGTATTATCCATCGTTTGATTTCAAGCGGGAAGTAATAAAAAAATCGGATGAAGTTAAGCAACCAGCCGTCCTTGTCGAATTTGATGGGCCTCAAGGGAAAATGGAGGATTGGTTATTTGCTAATTCCCAGTATGCCACGTGGTATAAGGATAAAAATTTAGCGCTGGTGTATGAAGCCACGGGCGATTCCATTAAGCACTTCACCAGTAAATTGCGCATCGTAGAAAACGGGCAGACCGTTGCAGAGAAAACCATCAGGGTGAACGATCCCCTGAAGCACAGAGGATACGCTATTTACCAGTCGAGCTACGATCCGGAGGCCGGACAATTCTCCGGCTTGCAGATTGTTAAAGACCCTGGTATACCGGTAGCGTATTCCGGTTTTGCCGCCCTCTGCTTCGGCGTAATCTTCATATTCTACATAAAACCATTTTTGCGGAAAAAACAGAAAAAGGGAGTGGAGGAATAATTATGAGTATCATCAATATTACGTTGATTGTGTATATACTGGCTTCCGTGGCTTACATCATAAGAGAGATTTGGATGTCGGCAGGCACAAAATGGGCGGCTGTTGGGCTGCTCATTGTTGCGTTTTGTTTCAATCTTACCCTGGTCATAACGCGCTCGATAGAGGCAGGGCATCCACCGTTCTCTAATTTGTACGAGTCGCTTGTCTTTTACGCCTGTTGCACCGTCTTTATCTACCTCATATTTGAATTTATTTACAAGTTCAGGATAGTCGGGGCAATGGCCTCGGTTCTTTCCATGCTGATTTTGTTTTATGCAACGCTTCAGGACGATACAATCAGGCCAATCATGCCTGCATTGAAGAGCAATTGGATGTTAATCCACGTGGTTACTTACATGCTCGGTTATGCGGCGTTCGGCATTGCATTTGTCACAAGTATCATATTTTTAGTGACAAAACCTTTTGCAAAGAAACCGCAGGCTATCAGTGCTGAAGTAAAAGGGATATCGCCGATAACCTTTGATAAGTTAAGTTATAAGATTGTGGCCTTCGGATTTCCCTTTCTTACTTTGGGCATGGTTACTGGCGCGGTCTGGGCAAAAAAGGCATGGGGTGATTATTGGTCTTGGGATCCGAAAGAAACGTGGTCTTTGATTACGTGGCTTGCCTATCTCGTTTATTTGCATACTCCACTCGTTTTGCCAAAAATGAATGTGAATAAATCGAAGATGTCCGTTATTTTAGCGTGCTGGTTGCTCTTTTGTTTCGGTATTGTAAACTTTACCTTTGTGGGGCTAAATTATCTGCCATCCGCGAAGGACAGTGTGCATGTTTACGGGTCGGAATAGTTTAGCAATAGGCAAAATAGACATGGCAACGTCACGAGCGCACGTTTACGTGCAAGGCAGAGTTCAAGGCGTATCCTTTCGCGCTAACACGAGGCGTAATGCCCAACTGTTTGGCGTTAAGGGGTGGGTTAAAAATTGTGACAACGGCAGCGTCGAAGCAGTGTTTGAAGGTGAGAAGGTTGCCGTTGATAATATCGTGAAATGGTGCAAACAAGGTCCGACAGGCGCTTTGGTGCAGTGGTTCGACGTGTGCTGGGAAGATTACGTGGGCGAATTCGATACGTTTTCGATAGTGTATTGAGTCCACCACGTAGTATTCACATCGTTCGCAAGCTCCAGCTTGGGAACGGTATTGCAATAAAAGCTCTGCTTTCAGTCAAAAACGGAATTTTCAGAAAAAAACGAAACAGTATCTTCTGGTACAGGCACGTTCCGAGGCAGGAGCTTTGGAACGAGATACATAACGGGAAGCGTTCTCCATGCTGGACGTTATAGCAACAAAATCGGGCGTAATCATGTCCGTTCGCACCCAGCCTGGTTCCAGTAAAAACCGGATAATAGGGGAATACGGCGGACGGCTTAAGCTTGCCGTTACAGCCGCGCCCGAAAAAGGAAAGGCGAATAAGGCTGTAGTGGAACTCCTCGCACAGGCGCTCCGTATTTGCGAGTCTTCTATACAAATAGTTTCCGGCGAATCTTCGCGTAACAAGAAATTGATAATAGAAGGAGTAAGCCCAGGCGACATAAATTCGCTTTTGAACGTGCCATCCTAATAAAATTACCACAATGATGATAACCTTTATGACCAACCTTTCTTCAGTTTTGCCGTCAAAACAACTCAACTATGGAATATAAAAACACCCTCAATCTGCCCACGACCAAATTTCCCATGAAGGCCGACCTGCTCAGGAAAGAGCCGGAAATACAGAAAAAATGGGAGGCAGACGACCTCTATGGCCAAATACGCGCCGCACGCGCCGGTAAGGAAAAATACCTGTTGCACGACGGCCCCCCTTATCCGACCGGTGAATTGCACATCGGCACGGGACTGAACAAAATACTCAAGGACTTCATCGTCCGCTTCCACACCATGAAGGGATACGACGCCCCTTACGTCCCCGGCTGGGATTGCCACGGTTTGCCGATTGAACACCGTGTAATGCAGGACGTCGGTGAGGAACGAAAGAATTTAACCAAGACGGACATCCGCAAAAAGTGCAAGAAATACGCGGAAAAATTCGTAAAACTTCAAAAAATACAATTCAAATCACTGGGCGTAATGGGGGACTGGGATCATCCTTATCTAACCTTCGACCCCCTCTACGAGGCGGGCATCCTTGAGGTCTTTGGCAAGCTTGTAGAAAAGGGATACGTATACCGAAGCAAAAAACCCGTTCACTGGTGCCCGAACGTACTGGGGCAAACAACCCTTGCCGAGGCGGAACTCGATTATCGCGAAGACACTAAAAGCCCATCCATTTACGTAAATTTCAAACTTACGGACGAAATCGGCAACTTGTTTAAAGAGGCAAACACGGCAGGCGTAACCATCATGATATGGACGACTACCCCCTGGACGCTTCCGGCAAACGTCGCCATCGCCGTCCATCCGGAACACGAGTACACCGCAGTTTGTTACCGCAACCCAAAAACACAGAAAGAAGAAATCACCATCCTGGCCGATAAGAGGGTGGAGGCCGTCATGTCTCAGTTGGGTGTCCAGGATTATCGCTGTTTAGGCAAGGTGCAGGGACGTTTGCTGGAAGGCAGAAAATACCGCCATCCGTTTATTGATAGGGTCAGCGCGATTGTTCTGGCAGACTACGTGACCTTGTCCGATGGAACGGGCTGTGTGCACACGGCGCCGGGACACGGACAGGAAGATTATCTTACCGGCATTAAGTACAAGCTACCCATGCTGAGTCCCGTTGATGAAAAGGGCCTTTTCACCGCTGATGCTGGCGCATTTGCCGGGCTGAGCGTCCTAAAAGAGGGAAACGACGCAATCATAAAGGAACTGGAATCGTCTGGCGCACTGCTTGATAGTAAAGAAATTTCCCATTCGTATCCGCACTGCTGGCGTTGTGACGACCCCGTTATCTTCAGGGCAACCGAGCAATGGTTTGTCAGCCTTGATTTCAATAACCTGCGCCAAAAAGCGCTGGATGCGATAAAACAGACAAAATGGATACCCGCCTGGGGAGAGAACAGGCTGGCAAAAATGGTCGCGGAACGACCCGACTGGTGCATTTCGCGCCAGCGCTCGTGGGGTGTCCCGATCCCCGCTTTTCATTGCGTGGATTGCCGCCATGTATTAATCAATGCAGGTGTAGTACAGTTTATCAAAGAACGGTTTGAGAAGGACGGCGCAGACAGTTGGTTTTACAAAGAAGTTTCTCACTTCCTCCCGCCCGGCTCAAAATGCGCCAAATGCGGCAGCGAGCAGTTTGTGAAAGAAATGGACATCTTTGACGTCTGGTTTGAATCAGGTTCGAGCCACCACGCCGTCTTGCACAAGCGCCCGGAATTGGCATATCCGGCCAACCTCTACCTTGAAGGCACCGACCAGCACCGCGGGTGGTTCCAGTTATCGCTGTTACCGTCGGTTGGCGCATGGGACACGGCGCCATTCAAGTCGGTGCTGACGCACGGCTTTGTGGTTGATGAACAGGGCAAAAAGATGTCCAAATCCCGTGGGAACTTTATATCCGTCGAAGACGCCGTAAAAGAATTCGGCGCCGAGGTGCTAAGGTTGTGGACGTCATCCCTTGATTATCAAAACGACATGAACGTCTCCCGAAACCTCATCACCAGGTGCGCAGACGCCTACCGCCGCGTCCGCAACACCTACCGGTACCTGCTGAGCAACCTCTGCGATTTCGACCCGAAGACGGACTCTGTGCCTTACGAATCGCTCCTGGAAATTGACCGGTGGGCATTGCACAAAACACAGGAATTGATCAAAAACGTTACGTTCGGTTACGAATCCTTACAGTTCCACAAGGTATTCCACACCATCTACAACTTTTGCAGTGTGGAGATGAGCTCATTTTATTTGGACATCCTGAAAGACCGGTTATACACCTTTGGAAAAAATTCCAGCGAACGTCGCTCCGCGCAGACCGTCCTGCAATACGTCCTGATCAGCCTCGTAAAACTATCTGCGCCCATAACCGTCCATACGGCGGAAGAGGTGTGGTCGGCAATCCTGCACAAGGACGAAGAAGTTTCCAGCATCCACCTGGCAACCTTCCCCGAATGTAATCCTGCGTGGACAAACAGCACATTGAACGAAAAGTGGGATAGACTGATTAGCATCAGGTCAGACGTATCAAGAGAACTTGAAAAAATGCGCGCAGCCAAGCTGATTGGTAACTCACTCGAGGCCTCCGTTCTCCTATACCCGGAAAGCGAAGAACTTTGGCAGTTCCTGAAAAACTACGAAACAGACCTCCCGATGATATTCATCGTATCCGAAGTAAAACTCCTCCCGGCAAACTCCGGGCAGGCTACGGGCAATGATATTCCCGCCGCTGCCGTAAAAGGGGAAACCGTCCAAAACCTCCGCATCGAATGCAAGGTCTCGCAGCACAAGAAGTGCGAAAGATGCTGGAACTTCAGAGAAAGTGTAGGCACCAACCCCACACACCCCACCATCTGCACACGATGCGTCGCAGCACTGTAGCCTCGCCCAATGTAGGGCAAGGCTTCAGCCTTGCAATAAACACGCACCAGTGATTGCAACCCTAAAGGATCGCCTTACCGTTGCTTTGAATTTCCTATGCATGAATATAGCCCCGGAGGGGCGGCCTGTTTATAGAAATGGAATTCAAACATCACAAAAGCTCCGTAGGAGCGACCTGACATGAAGAACTATGAGCTTCCGTGTTTATTTGTCAAAAAATCGGGTATTATGCTGCACATTAACCATCATAAGAGAATCCACCTATTTCTCCGATAATTCCACACCGTTTCTTTCCCATTTCCCTTCCAAGGTACCTTGATTTTGCTAAAAAGGTTGCAATTTTCTTTGTTTTTGCTATATTGGACGGTTCATGGAGAAAAGCATTTTCCTATCAACCTCACATGTTGTCCATTCATTTCAGAAAACAGGAGATGGAAATTGGAACGCAACCCCAATAACAAGGAGGATAAATCCATGCCAGTTATCGCAAGATTTTACGGTATCATAATCAAGATGTACTTCAGTCAAAGCGAACACGGAGTTCCTCACTTTCATGCAATCTACGGTGAGTTCAACGCCGTTTTTGCTATTGAATCATTGGAGATGCTTGAAGGGGATTTGCCGGGTAGAGCGGAGCGGCTGGTCAAAGAATGGGCTGGCTTTTACCAAAAGGAACTGTTGGGAATGTGGAATCGTCAGGAATTTAAGCAACTGCCAGGATTAGAGTAATTTGAATATGGAAAATATACCAAAAATTAAAGCGGTAAAAAACATAGGAGAAGTGCGATTACTGGTCACTTTCGATAGCGGAGTTGAAAAAATTTATGATTGTTGTTTCCTTCTTTCCAGACCACAGTTTCACTTGCTTGCAAGTCCTGCATTTTTCAATGCTGTTCGCATCGACCCCGGAGGTTATGGCATTTCATGGAGTGACGATATTGACCTAAGTGAATATGAACTGTGGACTAATGGCAAAACAGTGCCTAACAAGTCGCTCAAGCCGAACGCAAGAAGCGCGGTGGCTTAGCTTTTCGTTAGGTATATAAATAAAAAATGGAGGGATAAATGAATACCACAAAAGAAGAAGTTCAATCATTGCTCAAAAAACTTCCTGATGATTGTTCTTTGGAAGATGTTCAATACCACCTTTATGTAATAGAAAAAATACAAAGAGGAATTAAAAGAGCAGAACATGAAGGAACTATTTCTCAAAAGGAAGCAGAAAAACGCTTAGGAAAATGGATTACAGAGTAGACTGGTCTCCAGAAGCACTGGAAGATATTGAGTCCATAGCAGAATATATTAGCAGAGATTCTGAATTTTATGCCAAAGCTGTAGTTACAGCTATTATCAATTTGTTCAGAGGGGTTCACGAATTCCCATTTATGGGCAGAGTAGTACAAGAAATAGGTGATGAAAATATTAGAGAACTTTTCATTTACTAAGGTGGACTGGTTTGTTAAGACCATTTACTATTAATATTTAGATGCAATATTTCATTAATATACCGTGTGCAGAAGGGTAGCGGAAGGAGCCCGTAGGGCGACTGGAGTTACCCTTCTGCACACTCCGCAATTTTCCTTCGCCCACCGACTCCTTTTCCTCATTTGCTCACTGAAGAAACTCCAAAATGAACTTCATACGGTGTTTTATATTCCAGTGATTGGTGGTACCTCCTCGTGTTATAAAATATAAAATATTTCTCCAAACCCTCACGCGCTTCACGACAAACCTGATAATCTTTTATGTAAACTTCTTCGTACTTCACGCTCCTCCAAAGGCGTTCCGTAAAAATGTTATCAAACGCTCTACCTCTACCATCCATGCTGATTGCGATCTCTTTGTTTAAAAGTATTCCCGTAAATTCATCGCTCGTAAACTGAGAACCCTGTGTTGTCATACCCTGAAATCCCTCTGTAGAAGTGGTGAGTAAGACATTTTACAACGAATAGTTGTTTTATTGAGTTGTGGGCAAAGCCCTCTTGGGTTACAAAAAAAACAAGTGGTCTTCGCGTACATTTACCGTAAAAGTAATTGCGATTACTATAGGGCATTATGTGTTATGGGACGCTTTTTGTCCCGGTGCGTTTTGTGCCATGGGGAACTTTGTGCCACTGGGCACTTTGTGTCATGGGGCACTTATTCAGTAGGACTGTTTTTTTCCCCACTCGAAAAGCCAGGTAGAATTGTAATAATATTTACCGGTTCAACAGGTGTTATTTTGATCGTTTTCTACGGAAAATCCCCACAAAACCGCTTGATTCCGGCAGAGCTACTGCGTTAGCTAACTATCTTGAATATAGCACGTTGCAATTATTTTTAAACAATGCATGCCCCATATCCCTCAAAAAGGCATCTGTCCGAGTTTCACAAGTAAAGAAGCCGCGTAAAATGCACTATTTTGTACAAATAATGACGTTTCCTGTGAACGGCACCACGTTCGCACTGTAATGCAACACAAATATTTTGCTCTATGGTAAGGACCCGGCGGGCACGCCTTGCTTACCATGGTAAATACACCATCGGGAAAACGATACTTCACGCGCGCAGGAGTTAAGCGCCCTGGCTGGACTGCCGCAAATAATTACTTGCTATGGGGGGTAAAATAGCACCCAAATGGGTTGTATAATCATTCGCTCAATGATGGCCTTACCGAAGAAAAAGTGTTCGTGATTTTTATTACTTTTTGAGTTAACCATTATACGGAGAAATGTATGAAATTAAGCATTGGCAAGAAGATGATGCTGGGCGGGTTGATACCTACCCTTGCTATAGGAATATTTATTTACATGCTTGTCGCGGAAAAGATACGCGCAAAGTCGGAGAGCGACAGCGTCTGCGAGCTTAGCCAATATATCGTCACGGCGAGCGGCCTTGTGCATGAAATACAAAAAGAGCGCGGCGCTTCGGCGATTTTTGTGGGCAGTGGCGGCGCCAAGATGAAGAGCGAGCTTGATGAACAGAGAAAAAATACCGACAGTGCGCTTTCTGCTTTCCAGCAGTTTATGGTGTCATTTAATGCAAAACGGCATAGCGCCGCGTTTCACTCAAAATTGGACACGGCCGTAAATTTGACAAGTAATTTGCGCACAAAGAGGGAAGCCATAAGCGCGTTGTCTATAACGAAAGAAGAATCCATCCAGTATTATACCTCTATAAACACGGTCTTCATTCAGTCTTTTGAACAGTGCGTGCTTGAGGCAAACCATCCGCAGCTTACGACGCCGGTTTCCGCCTACGTAAGCCTTATATCGGCAAAAGAGCTTGCAGGCATTGAGCGGGCAACCATGAGCGGCGTGGCTACGACTAATACGGCCATTAACACAAACACCTTGAGAAATTGGATGTCCGCGTGGATGGGCGCTGAAAAGCTTCTCCATACCTTTGAATATCTCGCCTCAAAAGAGGCGGTCGCCTTTTACCAATCGAGCCTTTCAGGAAACATTACGGAAAAAATAGCAGACATGCGGAACGTGATATTGGAAAAGGCAGGAGAAGGCAACTTTGGGATTGCGGCCAAAGACGTGTTTGACGCCGCGACGGCAAGGATTAACGCGTTAAAAGCCGTTGAGGACTTCCAGGCGAATGAGGTTCAAACCGTTTCCATGAAAGTAGCTTCAAAGGCGGTAACGGGCATCATAATATGCGCGTCTATCAGCGCTTTTTGCATAGCGCTGGGCGTGATGTTGACCATTTCAAACATACACGTTGCCACAAAAGTAATGGATACCTTTAAAGGCTTGCTTACCGATCTCACCGGCGGTTCCACGCAGGTGGCGTCGGCGTCGCAGCAGATTTCTTCCTCAAGCCTGAGTCTTTCAGAGGCGACGACGCAACAGGCGGCATCCATAGAGGAAACCTCGGCGACGATGGAAGAGTTTTCTTCCATGACGTCCCGCAACGCGGACAATGCTGCGGAGGCCGCAAAATTAGCCCTGGCGTGCAATATCGCCGCAGAAAACGGGCATGGCACTGTTGAAAACGGCAACTTAACCGTAAAGGAGATGAGCAATGCGATGAAAGATATCTCTGTAAGCAGCGAGAAGATCGCCGGGATTATCAAGATTATTGAGGAGATCGCCTTCCAAACGAACCTGTTGGCATTAAATGCAGCCGTGGAGGCTGCGCGCGCGGGTGAGCATGGGCGCGGGTTTGCCGTGGTGGCTGAGGAGGTGCGGAGCCTTGCGCATAGAAGTTCAGCGGCGGCAAAGGATATTACCACGTTAATAGCGGACAGCGTTAAAAAGGCAGAGAATGGCATGACGCTGGTAGGCAAGACAAACGGTGTGTTTGCTGAAATAACCGGGGTGTTTTCAGGGGTCGTTGTGCAGGTGAAAAAAGTGGCTGACCTGGTGAATGAGATATCCGCGTCGTCTCTTGAGCAGACAAACGGCATCGGGCAGATAAGCAAGGCGATACAACAAATGGAGCAAGGAACCCAGCAAAACGCCGCTACCGCCGAGGAAATGGCCGCGTCCAGCGAAGAATTGTCTTCACGCGCACAGGAATTAAACGCCCTGGTTGACAGGATTGCCGCGGAAATTAACCTGCAAGATGAAGAAAACAAAACGGCTGAACAACCGTCACACGCGCATAAGGAAACCAACAGATTTGCGAAGAGTCAGAAAGGAATCCATCATAAGGCAATGCTGGCCAATGACGGTAAAAAGGGGAACGTCCATTCCAAAAAGAGTGAGAGGGCGCTTGCGTCGTCCACGGTTGGTAGAAAATCAACGGTTCTTGTTCC
>CAYHFB010000023.1:1547-17647 GCA_964355695.1 uncultured candidatus Brocadiaceae bacterium | reverse complement strand
AAGTGTATACGCATCACGTTCTCATTTTAAAAGTGCCAGGTCAGGTTCAGTGACGCAGATATGTGCTTGTCGGTCTCGCCATCGTAAGGATGGCGTTCATAGGCAATCCCATAATTCAGGGCACGGTAGGGGTCCCAATTCCATTCATGCTCATAACGCAGGATATCTATGCTCTTTGACCCATAGTCTTGTTGAAAGTATTGTCCTAACCCAAGGGCAAGGCGGTTTTTGAAATTGTGTTGGTAATTTCTCCACAGCGTCCATTCGTTAATCATCTGTGCGTCAAGGGAAAGATCGCTGTGCGGGTTAAAGTATACGGTGTCTGCCAGGGTACTATCCGAGGCAAAAACGCCTAACTGTGTTTCCAACTTGTAAAGAGGTCCGCACAACCAACGCTCCAGCCAACTTGAGCCGACCTCTAAACGGCGGTTTGAGTCGCTGTACCACGAATAGCCTATATTTGTGCTGAAAACACGGGACTCCTGGTGTTTGTAGGCCATGCCGAGATTGAGAGCGTCTTTGGTAATACCGGCGGCGCTGGCCTGAAGTGGGACCGTGTTACTATTGGATTCA
Organism: uncultured candidatus Brocadiaceae bacterium; assembly: GCA_964355695.1. Classification (GTDB taxonomy): domain Bacteria; phylum Planctomycetota; class Brocadiia; order Brocadiales; family Brocadiaceae; genus JACVXV01. The sequence goes on along the minus strand of CAYHFB010000023.1, from coordinate 17,074 downwards.
AACCCTGTATCAAACTGCCACTGGTCGTTCGGTATCCAGGACGTATTGAGGATGGCGCCGATATTGTCCAGACCGGTCATGTCCTGGTTTATTTCCCCGCTTATTTGCAAAAAGGGCGAGCGATAGTCGGCGCCAAGGCCGATCTGATGCCGTGTTCCGGTATAATCGCCGAAAACGGCTTCTGCGTCGAAGGAGTGTTCAAAGATGCGCCAATGCTGGTTGAAGGTTGCAGAATGGAACCGTGTTTCCACCTGCCAGTCCTGGCTTCCCTTATTGCCTCCGCCGGACGAACTTTTACCTATGGAAGAGGATATGGACAGGCTGGGATGTTGATATGCCTGGAAATGTTCATGTAATAGTTGCACTGCAGGATTTTCAGGATAGTTTTCGAACAGGGTATCCGTTTGCATTTTGGCGGTGTTGAGATCATTCAATGTCAGTGCGGTTTCCGCGATCCCCACAGCGGCGTGCATGTTGGTTTGGTCATCAACGAGCAGGCTGGTGTACATCTGTTGGGCGGCGCGCGGTTGATCCCTGGCCAATAGGAGGTCTCCATAGGCAAGGCGTGTATCAAGGCTGTGCGGAGCGTCAAGTCTCGTTTGCTCCATCATCGTTTGACATTCGTTTAAGTTGTCCGCATAAAGCCTCGCGCGGGCGGCATTGACGCGCGCTTGCTCGTAGAATTCGTTGTCAATCTCTATGCCCGGCACTCCCTTGTGCAGAACCGGTGGCAGCTCTTTTACGAGTTGGTCGATCAACTTGCGGGCGGCATCGAAGTCATTCGTGTCAATGTAGGCATAAAACAGGCTCATCTGCCACTCCCGATTTGGGTATTCGCGGTCATTCCGGCTTAAGTCCAGAGCCTGAAGATAAAGATCTCGCGCCTGCCTGGGTTTGCGCTGGCACAAATACGCTTCTGCAACGGACGCAAGTACGTAGGGAGGTATTGCGGTATGACGCTCTTTCAGTCCCTCGTAAAGGGCGATTGCTTCGGGCATTCGTGAGCGGTTGGACAGTCCGACGATGCGGTCGAATTCCGCCAAACGGCCGGAGGGGGAATCCATTGCGCCCTCACGCTCATGTAAAGCAATCACCCTGGCATTCTGGGCAAGCGCCTTGTCGGTCGTTTTAAAGCGTTTTGGCCCTATATCCACGTCACTCTCAATCCCGCCCCACTTGATATTCCTTCCCGCGCTTGCCTGCTGAAGGCTGAGCAGTTCGGCTTTGGAGAACAATTCGGGGTTTTGTTCCGCATAGGCTACGGACAGGTGTGGCGCACCCATGTTCGACACCGCAAACACACGCCTGCGCAATGCCGCCTGGTCATTTGGGGCAAGCAGTAGAATGTCGTTATACGTGCCCGCTTCGGAAACAAAATCACGCTTGTTCCGGTAGAGAGAGGCGCGCACATGCAGTAACGGCAACGAATCCGTGTTGTAAGGACGGGAAAGGTTTTGTTCTAGTAATTGTTGTGCGCGTTCGAGTTGCCCGTCTTCAATCAGCGATTGAATACATTCGGGTGAACGGCAGGCAGATTCCACGCTTGTTGGTTCCGTCCCTGCGGCAAAAATAAGTGATGTGGCAACTTCCATAAGGGGTAAAATGCAGAGTACCATTAAAGACCAATTCATGAATTTGTTGATTAACCCTGTTTTTATTAAAATACTCAAACCAAGTGTTACTTCACCAAGAAATTGCAAAACCGGCGGCTAAAAAAAAGGGGGAATCAACAACGTCGCCACTTTGTTAATAAACGTAAAACGATGTATTGCGCGTAAAACAGAATCTTTTAGCTACAGATGTTTTAACGGTAAATCTCCACGCAACGCATCTCCCATGACTGATAGTATCATTTGGCCTGAGAGAAGGAATTTTTACTGTTATAACCGCGTCAAGAATAACACCTAAAGGTTGGAAAATCAAGGAAAAGCACGGTGTATGGAATGGGCTGTAAGGGTACAAGTGACAAGCCTGGCGACAGCAATACCAGTTTAGAGGGCGGCAAGGCTGAAGCCTTGCCCAGCGTATAAGCGTTTATCGGATTTTCCTTACCTGCACAATAAATATATAACCGGATAAAATCGGTTTTCCCTTGCAATAAATTAGGCTCATAAAATATAATTGACTATCGTTGTATCCGGGTGGATTATGGATAGCATTGAGTGGCGGAAGGTTACCCGGCGTTGTGTGGTAAACCCCCTCTTTAAATCTTAACTCATATTTATCATTTTTTTGAATGACTGCCGATGAATGAAAACAAGGAACAGGAAGAGGCAAAAGTCCGCAAGATGCTTGCTGATTACACGGCTTTCAGCGGTTATAAGCTGAATTCTGATACTAAGGCCGTTGACAGGGTTGTAAAAGGGTTGGTGGCTCGTACCATAAAATATGGACATGCGTACTGCCCTTGCCGGCTCGTTATGAATGATCTGGAAAAAGATAAAAAGATTATCTGTCCATGTGTTTATCATAAGGAAGAGATTGAACGGGATGGCGAATGCCATTGCAACCTTTTTGTGAAAGCTGATTATCAAGCGAAAAATAATACGGGAGAATGAACATGTCTGAAGACGTAGTAGCGATAACTGATGCAAATTTTGACGCGGAAGTGGTTAAGTCCAGCATGCCTGTGCTGGTTGATTTCTGGGCTTCCTGGTGTGGCCCTTGCAAGCAGTTGGCGCCGATTATTGACGAGTTGGCAAAAGAATACAAAGGAACGGTAAAGGTGGTAAAGCTTGATACGGAGGATAATAGCTCCACCCCCGCCAAGTTCGGCATTACCGCGATACCAACCATCATATTATTTAATAAAGGCCAGGTTGTGAATAAGATGATTGGCGTTAAATCCAAGAAAGACCTTAAAAGTGCGATTGATGCGCTATTAACATAATTCATACCGGTTCAGGCGTTTTGCTTTAGACGGAAATGGGATTTCTCTTCCTGAGATAAGCTCTATCTATATCAATTGAAAGGAGCATAGAAAATGGAAATAAACCGTTGGGTTATGGCGTACGTATTTCCAATCTTCTTGTTGGCGTTGCCTCTGTGCGCGCACGCCGACGATATGAAGGATATTCGGGAGATTAGGGAAAGCTTGATCAGGATAGAGGAAAGAATGGTTACCAAGGATGAACTGAAGTCGGAAATAACATCGGTAAGAAACGATCTAAAATCAGAAATAACCTCGGTAAGAAACGACCTAAAATCAGAAACAACCTCGGTAAGAACGGAAATCGCATCGGTAAGAACGGAAATCGCATCAGCAAGAAACGAACTAAAAAGTGAAATAAAGGATGTTCGGACTGAGTTGAAGGAGTTTATGCTCTGGGGCTTCGGGGTTACCTTTGCCGGGATTTTTGCATTGATTGGATTTGTACTTTGGGACAGGAGGACTGCGCTGGTGCCAGCCATCAGAAAAAACAGCGAGCTTGAAGAACGGGAAGAAAGGGTGGAGCAGGCGCTCAAGGAGATTGCCATTAAGGATGGTAACGTGAGGGAGGCATTACGGCACGTGGGGATACTGACTGATTGATTACGGCCTTCTGCGCAAATGGTGAGTCTATTTAAGAACGTCGCATAACCGGCACAATTGAAATAATTGCTTTTTCACCGGTTGCCTTTTTACCCGTTCAACGAAATATTAAGATTCGATAAAATACCCATATTGTTTCAACCTGTTCATCAGTACAGGGTAATGTTCTATATTGATGATGATTTGATAATTTTCTGCCTTTGTAACCAAATTTTTCAGAAATTCATCTTTAGCCAACAGTGCAATTAATTGTGGGTCAGTTGATGGAACTTTTAAAACCATTTGATTTTTAACGATGGTTAATGGATTTGTTTTTCTTTCAAACGAATTCAGAAAATCATTCCAGTTCTGAGGAGGCGTTTTGCAAACATAGTTTTTGAAGTATTGGATTTTCGCGTGAATATCGTCCTTTTTCTTACAACTTTTCAGAAATGAAAAAGCGGTGACTTTATAACGGTTTGCGCTTACCTTGATTGCGATATCCTGCAGAATTACTTCGCATTGCGGAGAATCGGAAGCGTGAATAAACAGATTGTCTGCGTCTAAGACAAAAGTTGCAACCGTTTCTGATTTTTGAGCCTGAAAATCGTTGGTTATACCCAAAACATAAGCGCCTAAAGGCGTTAAGCGAACGTACCGCAAGCCATCGAAAGGTGAAAAATACGTTTTGCTCAGTTTTGTGGTGTCAGGATGATTGAATGCGATATCAAATATTCCAAAAGACGCGAAAAGAAAAAACAATCCTTTTAATGTCGGTTGCACAACGGCTTGATCGTATATGTCAAACTCTAAATACACTTTATTGAGGTAACGAAAAGAACCTTTCTCTTCTACGTTATAATACAAATAGTTGCGGGCTGCGTGCATGTTAAATGTTTCAAAAGTAAAATTCCGGTAAACGGCGGCAGCATAAACTTTGTCGTAATCATACCATTGACCGACTTCCATGGATTTCACGTGTTTGCAAAATGCTTCGGAAATACTTTTTGAATCATCAACTGCATTACCTAAACCTTTGACAAAAACAAATAAATGTTTCAGCGAATAAGACTTACCGCCTGCAAATTGTTTTATCCAACCTTTTAGCATTTCCAAAGCCAACAAACCTAAATCAGTTTTTTTCGAATTTGATGAAATGAAACCGGCTATTAAAAATGAACGAATCGCTTCGAAATATTTATCCGTTTCGGGATAAAACTCTTTGATTCTCAGTTTCTTTCGCATTTTATTGGCGGTGGACATGGTAACTGCGTCAGTAGCAGTCGTTTTTATGTTGTCTTGATGATAATAGGCTGTCAGGGATTGAAGTTCTTCAATTACGTCTTCATTGTTTTCGTATTTGTAGGTTGTTTTATCAGGTGTTACCGTTGGTTTCAAGTAGTAGTCGGAGGGTTTGTCAATATAATCAGCCAAAACCTCGCACACAGCCAATGGAAGTGAAAACTCATAGCGCTGGTTTCCCCATGACCCCAATTCTTCTGGATTAAAAAAATTAAATATAGGGTTAAGGGCCTCTTTTGTATAGGCGGAGTATTCATATGGCTTTGTTTCGGTGGTTGTACTGATCTTAAATGTTTTTTTTATGACACTTTCGGTTGATTTTCTGGCAAACGTTAAATATTTGAAAAGAATAATAACTTCTTTCGGTAATGGGCGGAGAAAATCAAGAAAAAGCTGTTTATCCGATAAAATGAGCGCATAAGCGTTCGCACCCCGTTCTTTTGTAAATTTATGGGGTGTTTTTACAAAGCTCTCTCCGTTGGGTAGCGCTACAATTCTATCACTCTCTTTTAGTATAAACAGTTTTATGAAATTGTGATAAATATATAGCAAACTATCACTTCGGTATTCCTGTAATATTACGGTTCTCAACGTTTCATAATGCGGTAATTCTATCATAGTTTTCTTCCGTTTATCTATTTACCCGTTCACCGTTTTTTATCCTAAAATGAAATCTATATCGCTTTCAGTCAACGATTTGATTGAAGCGTTGTCGCTTGCAATGATGTTTTCGAATAATTCTGATTTCTTTTGCTGAAGAAGCAAGATTTTTTCTTCGATGCTTGCTTTGGTTATTATTCTGTAATTCATTACTTTCCTGGTTTGTCCTATGCGGTGGGCGCGGTTCATGCCCTGCATTTCCGCGGCGCGGTTCCACCAAGGCTCAAAAATGAAAACGGTGTCGGCGGCTGTCAGGTTTAAACCCACGCCGCCGGTTTTCAACGTCATTAAGAACACTTTGCAACGGACGTCGTTTTGAAAACGATCTACCAGTGTCTGCCGGTCTTTGGTGGATCCGGTCATGGAAACGAAATCAATTCCTTCTTTGTCAAGTTGTTCGCCAATGAGTTCGATGCTGGCTATGAAATTAGTGAAAATGATTACCTTGTGGTCATTTGCCACGGCGTCAGTAACGTATTCAATCAGCATTTCAACCTTCGGCGATGCAATGGTATTGTTCGATTTTGATTCGGGAACCGACGCGATTTGCCGTAATTCGGTAAGCGCCTGGAAGAATAAGAATTGTGATTTCTGAATTCCATTGATTTCGATTTCGCGTTTCAGCGCTTCGTGATAATAGGCGCGGCGTTGGTCGTACAGGCGCTTCTGGTCTTCGCTCATTTCCACAAATAATTCCTGCTCAATCTGATCCGGCAATTCTTTCAAAACGTCTTTCTTTAACCGGCGCAAAATGAATGGATATATTTTTTTACGAAGGGTGTAAATTGCGTCTTTGTCGTTATTCTTCTGAATGGGCAAGGCGTAATCATGGTTGAAATCGCTGATTGTGCCAAACATAGCCGGATTCAGAAATCTGAACAACGAATATAACTCGCTCAAATTGTTTTCGATTGGCGTGCCGCTCAATGCCAGCCGGTGTTTCGCCTGTAAAAGCATGACGGCTTGTGTGACTTGAGCATTCAGATTTTTAATGTTCTGAGATTCGTCGAGAATGACATAGTAAAATTCCTGATTTTTAAACTTTTCCACGTCGTTTCGCACCATTGCGTACGTGGTGAAAATCAGATGACGTTTTCGGGCTTCGTCAAAATCTCTGTCGTTGCCATAGTAACAATAGCAGGTGAGATTGGGGTTGAACTTGGTGATTTCATTTTGCCAGTTGAAAAGCAGGCTTTTGGGCATCACGATCAGCGTCGGCATTTTTTCATTTGGATATATTTTCGACAGTAGTGCTATCGCTTGCAGTGTTTTACCCAACCCCATATCGTCTGCCAGGCAGCCGCCAAGTTTGTGCGTATGAAGATAATCAAGCCACTTGAAACCTTGTTTCTGATAATTACGCATTTCAGCATTTACTTTTGGCACTTGCGTTTTGGCGGATTTCAGATTGTTGAAACCTTCGAAAACTTCGCGATGCTTTGCAAACGTGGCATTTGAAATCTTCTCGCCTATCAGTTCGTCAATCAGCGGCAGATCGAAAAACGAAATGGAAACCTTGTTCTTGCTCTTCTTGAAAATGCGTTCCAGTTTTCTGATATACGATTGATTAATAATGGTGCGGACGCCGTCGTTTAGTTGTATGTAGTTCTGTTTGTTAAACTGATTGATGGCGTCAATAATCGAAATTTTCTGTCCGTCGAAATCCAATTCGCCGTCGCCTTCCAGAAAATCAATTCCATGGTCTATGGTGATTTTTAGTTTTGGCGTTTTGGCGTATATTTTATAGGTTTTCAGCTTTTCGGCGCCGAAAATAGTGAATTTTATGAGAAGCGAAGGCAATTCGTTGATTATGAAGTTGTGCGCCACCTCTTGCGGAAGCACAAACAGATTGTCTTCAACGAACAGATGGTCTTTTTGTTCTTTGGTCGCAGCGTATTTTCTTACGAGTTTGTTAACTTCCTCTTTGTAAACCTCCGTGCCGGTTTGTTCAATGTTTTTAACGTGAATAACGTTGTCAAATTCATTGATTTCGGCGACTTTGGTGAGTTCAAATTTCTCGTAGAAATCCTTGTCAATATTGGGTAACGCCTGACCAACGCGCATAAAGAGCGCGTTGTCTATGTCGATTTTCTCAAAAATCAGAATCGGAAACGTTGTAACGACGTCATTGTCAAACTGAATTTTGTATTGGTTGTAAGTAACTTCCACGTTTTCAATATTCGAGAAAAATATCGAAAGCAATTGCTCAACCTGCTTGTTAACGAACGAAGTTTTAAAATAACTCGCCAATCGGTAGTTGCTGCCGATAGTTTGAATTTCGAATAGTTGATGGTTTTTTTGGATAAAAGTATCGGTTACGAAACTGAAATCTTCGTCTGTTGCTTCACCGTGAATGAAAACAAATTTCGATTCGCAACGTCCTTCATTTTCATTGATAATCAATCGGATGGCGCCGTGTTCTTCAACAAATTCAAGTTTTTCGCCTTTTTCATTTACCAGATTGGGACAGCGAACCAAGTGGTGCATAAGATATTCATGGTCGGCGAAATAGATATGATCGGAATCCAGTTCCCAATTTATGGTAAAGCTGTTTTTGTCTTTGATGTCTTGAATAATTCGCAATGAGTTGAAAATCTCGCCGCTAAAATTCAAATAATTCACTTCAATTTTCTGCAATTTCTGATCAACTACTTGCACAAAATAACCATTGTTGCCGGAAGCAATCATAAAAAAAACACTTTTTACTTTTGAACTCTGACTAATGGTTTTCTTTTTGAACTTTTCTAGAAATAAAGGGTTGGTAATCATATCACTTTGTGCGGGTGTTTAAGTTGTTTGACGAATTAGTGCATCTCAATGTTAATAGTAAGTGGTCTTGATAAACCAGTCCACCTTAATGTGAACGGCTATTTGGGGTCGGCAAAAAGGTCTTTTATTTTTACAAATTCGTTTTCTGTTGATACAAAGGCGTCAACGACGTCGGGATCAAATTTTTCCCCTTTGTTCGTTACAATCATTTCGAAGCAGTCATCGTGAGGTATCGGCTCTTTGTAGACACGCCTGGAAGTTAGTGCGTCGTAGACGTCCGCCAAGGTGGCAATCCTTCCCATAAAAGGTATCTCCGCGCCGCTTAGGCCTTTGGGATATCCCGTGCCGTCCCAGCGTTCGTGATGGCCTTCAACAATGCCGATCCCAGCCCGGATAAACTCGTTCCCCGGAAATTGTCGTTCGACTTCCCGGAGTGTTTTTGCTCCAATAAGGACGTGCGTCTTCATTACCTCGGTATCTTCTTTACTCAGTTTGCCTTTTTGCAGGAGAATGCTGTCGGGTATCCCTATTTTCCCGATATCATGTAACGGGGATACGTCATAGATGATTTCAATAAATTTATCGTCAATAACCGTCCGGTATTTCGAAAAGGTGCGCAGCTTTTTAGTGAGTATCCTACAATATTCCTTCATCCTTAAAAGGTGTTGTCCGGTTTCAGAATCCCTTGATTCCGCCAGTTTTGCCATGACAAATATCGTTGCCCACTGCATGGAGGTAATTTCGCGCACCTGTTCATAAACGCGTATCTCCAATTGTTTATTGTAGGTTTCTATGTGTTTGCGGTAGTCGTCTTCAACGTCGTGCAGGCGTTTTTTGTCCAGGCAGGCGCGGATCCTCGCCCTCAGCAGGGTTGCATTGAAGGGCTTGTTCAGGTAGTCGTCTGCGCCGTTTTCCGTACACTCTATGATGCTGTTGGCGTCGTCAATAGCGGTAATCATGATGACCGGCGTGTGGCGTAGTTCTTTATCGTTTTTTATGAACTTCAATACCTCCATGCCGTTCATTTTGGGCATAAGGATGTCTAATAAGACTACGTCTACCTTTTCTTTTCTAATATAATTCAACGCCGCGACGCCATCCTCCGCCATAACGGCTTTGTGTCCCAGAGTTGTTACAAGGTTCTGCAATATCATGCGATTAACCGAGCTGTCGTCAACAATAAGAATGCTTGCGATGTCATTCGACATTCATTATTCCTTGCCTACTATTTAACGTTGATTTTACGGGGACTTACCGTCTGTCTTTGGACTCTGGGTCTTTGCCAGCAGTTCGACGATCATTTGACCTTCCTCATGGCTTAGCCTTACCACCTGAGCATCTTTTGCAAGTTCTTTCATTTTCTCGATAATCTTTGACCACCCTGCCTTGTTGTGTGTCTCCAGAAGGATTTGATCGCCCGGGTGGCAGATCAGGCATTTGGCGACAAATAGTTTGCCGCCCATGTCCTCTTTCAGCAAGTCGGCCCGCTCTGACAAATAGTGTGCGATCCGTGCGGCGTCCTCTTTCGATATGTAATCCGGGGCTTGCGCGCGCATGTTTTCCACCGTCTCCGCCCACTCTTTGCCCGTCTTGTTCTTAATGAGGATTCGGTTCAAACTATGGCAGAATGCACAACGGTCTACGAAAAGGAACCGGGTTTCCTCAAATGCCTTCTTTTCTGCCGTCAAGGCCTGGACGCGATCAGGCCAGAATGTCTTGATTTCCTTGATAATTTGTTCGACGTCCTCCAGCTTGATCCACGCCGGATTTTTATCCCGCATCTTCTGCACGGTTGTTCGCCACTCCTCACCGCTCTTTTGCGTGACAAAAACACGTTTCAGGGTGTGGCATTTTGAACACTTTGTATCGACCAGCAATTGACCGCCGTAAACGTTTTCCGGGGCTTGAGCCGTTGCCGTAGCGGCGGTAAGGCAAAAACAGAATACCATAAATAGTAGTGATAGGTATTTATTCATAAGTCTGAGGTTTTGTTTGTAAGAGATTAGGTAGTTGGTAACCGTTCACCGCAGAGAATTAATAGAGAATATCGAACAAGGAACATTGAACATTGGAGTGGGTAAGAAGACCTCATAATGCAATATTCATTGTTGGATGTTCGACATTCGGTGGCAATTCATGAATTATCACTATTTGCGACAACAACCCTGTTTCTTCCCGTTTTCTTTGCTTCGTAGAGTGCGTCGTCCGCATTTTTAAACAGGGCATCAATGGTTCTGGTGCTTTCGCATGCCTCTGCAACGCCTAAACTGATCGTAACCTTTATCAGGGTATTTTGGAAGAAATACTCCTGGGAGGCTACGGCGTCCTTTAGTCTTTCCGCTACCCGGGTTGCAGCCTCGATGTCGGTCTCCGGAAGGAGGCAGCAAAACTCCTCGCCACCATAACGGGCAAATACGTCTACCGTTCTCAGGCAAGGCTTGACAATGGTTACAACGGACTTCAGGATGTAATCGCCATATTGATGCCCGCATGTGTCGTTAATGCCCTTGAAATGGTCCAAGTCGAAAACGATCAGGCTTAGCGTGCGACGGTAACGCGTGTGCTTTTCAAACTCGTCTTTCATGCGCTCTTCCAGGAAGCGGCGGTTATAGATGCCCGTCAACACGTCACGCTTGGTCATTTCGATGAGTTTTTGCTCGTAAGCGACCAGTTCCGTTACGTCATGCACCGCAATGCAAATGTACTGGATTTCATTCTTATCATTGCGTACCGGGAATATCGAACCGCTTTGCTGCATGTGCTCAAACTGGAACTCGGAGGCGCTTACCGGTTTAAAGGGGAATATAAAGTGATGCAGTTTCTGTGAGAGAAAGTAGTAGTTCCCAAAGGTAAAGAGTGATTTGCAGTTTCGGATAAACTTCGGGTTGTTTAAATTTGGGAAAAAATCGAAAAGGTTCGAGCCGACGATGCTGCCGGGCATAATACCGCTGTGCAGTTCCATCCAACGATTCCAGTAATGTATCTTGAAATCCTTGTCCAGAACGACAATGCCGATATTCATCATGTCACAAATTTGGGTGGAGTTTATGTTATTCGTATCCATAGTGCTTCATGTAGTCGTGTATAGCTTTTTTAAGCCAGTCTAGTGATTCAACGCTGTTTATCAGAAACAGGTGTCCGCTGATATCTTTATTTTCAAACTGAAACAGTGTTTTGAGGACAATGGCATACGTTTCTTTATCAAATAACTTTTGCGGCAGGTCGTAACTGGAAAACTTTCCACCGATAAAGCGCGGCGGCGTGTAGGTGACGAAATCCTTCAGAAGTTCCGCCGTTTTACTTACACACGCGCCGATGATAATGTTTCCTATCTCGGTGACCGTTTCCTGTTCAAGCATGGCGATGGAGAAGAAATTTAAGGACTCTTGCTGTTCCTCTCCATCAAGTAGCGAAAGAAGTAGTTTGCTGTTTTCATAAGAAAGAACAAGAAAAGCCGCTCCCCTGATTTTTCCGATGTAATACTGCTCAATGATGTTTAGGCCTTTTGTCTCATTGAGTTCTCTTTCGATAAACTGCTGAATTTCCTCCGGCTGCAGAATTTCAATCTTCGGAACGCTCAGGATAACGTATAATCCAATAATATCAGCAAGGCTTGCAGCCGCCTTGCCGAAGGCGATGTTGATTATCTCCTTAAAAGCATCTTTCTCTATTTCAGTGATAATATCACGGTGTTCTGGATTCATCTTTTCGTTACACCTTCTTTAAACTTCACGGCTTTTTCCAGGGCGCTACGAATTTCCTCCTGTGACGGCGGCTTGCTGATCACCAAAAGGGCGCCTGCTTCAAGCACCCTGTCAATGGTTTTTTTCTGGATGTCGGCAGTGACAACAATGACCACCGCATTTTTGTCGATTTTCATTATTTCATCCAGAGCCTGAAACCCCGTCATAACAGGCATGGTTAAATCCAGGAAAACGACGTCGGGGGCAACCTTTTTAAACTTTTCAACACCGTCCGCTCCATCGACTGCCTCAGTGAATTCATACGACACATCTTTGGGGATAGCCCTCTTCAGCCCCATTCGTGCAACAATGGAATCGTCTATAATGAGTATTTTTTTAATCATAACTTTTGTGTTTAGCTTATAGAGACCTGGAATAAAATAGTTTCATTATTCTAGTGATGTATGAACAAAAGTCAACAAATAAAACAAGTTGTTATGTGTTTCTCTCGTTTCCAGGCTACACCTTGGGAACGCGAGTTGGAACTCCTTGAAGGGAAGAAAATCCCTCACGGTTAACGTTCACTGCCTCACGAGCAACCCGACGAATTATTCAGGACGAGTATCGCTGAGGTTTGGCAAACGTAGTATTGGTGTGTGCCGAACAACGGTTTTTATCAACAACGACTGTTACCGCTATGAAGCGGAGTGGAATAGCGGTCAGGTGTGACGTTGGGTTAGCGATTTGACCCGCGCATGTGGAATGTTGGGGCTGAGGGGATCAACGGTCAGCTCTCTGCGGCTTGGATTAATGACCAAATCCATATCTTCCATGGGTACTGCACCTAAGAGAACTTCATCACCAAGAACTAATGCCCCAACATAGCAAAACCGTTTACCGAAAGTAACTTTTAGTGGACCTACATACGGAACGTTTACGTTCCTGCCGTCTGCAACCGATACCTCTCTCATAGACTCGGTTTGTAGGTTAAGCTGAAGGGCTACGTGTTCCGGGATACACAACATGAGTTCCCCAGTATCAACCAACGCGTGAACTTTCATTGGGATTAAATCCGGTTGCCTGGGATTGCTTAATTCTATGTCTGCAAAAACATGTCCCATGATTTGCCTCACAATAAATGTTATGTAACACAGACTCTAAGATGTGTAACGGCAACCGCCTGATGCGGCGGCCTGGGATACCCTGATACAAATCAGAAGTAGCGCGATTACCAAATGAAACAATCGTTCAAAAAAGATTAACATATACACGGCATCCATGCAACATCTTTTGGTTTCAAGCGCATAGCGGACGAATTAGCGTTTAGTCACAATTATGGCAGTGAAACAGCGGGTCGTACCCCTACTTCGTAATTCGAAATTCCTTGTAACTGCTCAGGTCAAAACCTGTTAACCGCAGAGAACGCAAGGAACGCAAAGGCCGGGTGAGATAAGATGAGAGACATAAAAGCGTTATGTGATCAGATACGGCAGATTGCTTATGCAATCCATGTCTACCATGGGCATGGGCATTTAGAGAGGGTGTACGAAAATGCGCTTGTACACCGATTGCGGAAGGCGGGCCTAAAGGTTTTACAGCAGCATCCCATTCAGGTTTTTGATGAGGATGGTACGCTGATCGGTGACTATATGGCCGATTTATTTGTGGAAAATTGTCTGATCATAAATTTAAGATTCAAGCCTTTTCTTTGGGTTCTCTGCGTTCTTTGCGGTTAACCTGAGTAGTTACAATTCCTTGTTCAATATTCGATATTCGCTACAAGTTTAAATCGTACGGTGCCGCCGGTTATATCCTCACTTCATTCCCTTGATTCGTTCGAGTTGTGTTTCTTAACTTAACACCTATGCCCCTTCCCCCCGCTTCTTCTTGCAAAATACCTTCAGCCCTTCAAGGGAAAAGGTGTTGATGACGTCTTTTGCCTCCAGCCACCCCCTGCGTGCTATGCCGACGCCCAGTTCCATCATCCACATCTGGTCCAGGTGGTGGGCGTCCGTGCTGATGGCAATCTTAACGCCCCGTTCTTTTGCCTTCCGGCAGTTGACGTCGTCGATATCCAGTCGGTCGTAATAGCAATTGACCTCCAGCGCCGTACCCGTAGCCGCGCAGGCGTCAATAACCTTGTCCAAATCAACGTCATACCCTTCGCGCCTGCTGATCAGGCGTCCGGTCGGATGTCCAATGACGTTCACATAAGGGTTCTGAATGGCAGCAATCATGCGTTCTGTTACCTTTTCCCGTCCCTGCTTGAAACTGCTGTGGATAGAGGCGACGACGACGTCGAGTCTTTCCAGCAATTTGTCGGGGAAATCCAAAGAGCCGTCAGGCTTGATATCCACCTCGGATGACTTGAGGAGCGTAAAGCCCTTGAACTTGCCGTTGATCCGGTCAATCTCATCCATCTGTTCGAGCAGTTCCTCATCATTTAATCCATGGGCGATGTGGAGGGACTGGGAGTGGTCGGAGACAACAAGATACCGGTAGCCCATCTTCATCGCATACTCCGCCATCTCATCCATGGTAGGCGCACCGTCGCTCCAATCTGAGTGGTTATGGAGGTCTCCCTTGATAGCGGAAAGCCTGACAATGTTGGGCAATTTCCCCTGCTGGGCGGCCTCAATCTCTCCACGGTTTTCCCGTAGTTCCGGTGGAATCCAGTCCATACCCAGCGCCTGGTAAATGTCTTCTTCACGGCTGCCCCCGATTTTTTCATCGCCCTTAAAAATGCCATATTCGTTGACCTTCAACCCCTGCTTTTTGGCAATTTCGCGGAGGTGGACGTTGTGTTCTTTGGAGCCAGTGAAGTATTGTAATGCGGCGCCAAATTCGTCTTCGCGCACCACGCGCAAGTCCACCTGTACGCCCTCTTCCACGCGGACGCTGCCTTTGGTGTCCCCCGATGCGAGGACTTGCGTTACCCCGCGCATCGTTACGAAGGACTTCACGATGTCCGCACCGTTTTCGCCGGAGGCCAGTATATCAATGTCTCCCACCGTCTCCTTCATCCTCCGCAGAGAGCCTGCCGCCTGCACCTCTTTACACAGCGGATTGCGTTTTAATTCGTCTATAATTAGCTTCGCCACCGGGTATGCCATACCGATGGATATCCTTTGCAGGCTCGTTTTAAACAACGCAATCCCCTTGGTGATGTTTTCAATCTTCTTCTCACCCATCCCAAAAAGTCCCTTTAGCTTGCCCTCCTGCAGGGCTTTTTCCAAGTCGCTTAAGCCGGCGATGCCTAATTCCTTATTGAGCATGGCAACGGTTTTTGGTCCTAGTCCCGGCACCTTCATGAGGATGAGCGTTTCTTCAGAGACGTCCTTCATCACCTCGTCATACTTGGCCATCCTTCCCGTGGTAATGTACTCAACGATTTTTTCAGCCGTGCCTGTTCCTATGCCGGGGACGTCCGTTAACTTTCCGGATTGAGAAAGAGCTTCTACGTCCTCGGTTAAATCGCCGATAACCCGCGCGGCCTTTCGGTACGAGTTTATACGGAAGGTGTTCTCTCCCTTGAGTTCAAGCACGTCTGCAATACGTTCGAATAGCGTTGCAATTTCATGGTTTTTCACTTAAAATACTCC
>CAYHFB010000023.1:0-1447 GCA_964355695.1 uncultured candidatus Brocadiaceae bacterium | reverse complement strand
ATCATGCGTATTCCCCTAACTAAATATGGAGTAAGAGAGTTATTGTTGTTTTGTACCCCCTGTGTTGTTGGCCTTGGCTTTTCTATCGCATTATTTCCCTGGGTTGCCCCCATCCCGCTGTTTTTCTTATCGTTCCTGCTTAACTTTTTTCGTGATCCAAACCGGCAAACCCCTCAGGACTCATCACTCATCATCTCCCCTGCGGATGGAACGGTGTCCCACATCGTACCCGTGTTCGAGGAGAACTATCTAAAATGCGACACCACAAAGATCAGCATTTTCATGTCCGTGTTAAACGTCCACGTAAACCGTGCGCCGGTTAAGGGGCGGGTGGAATTCTTGAAGCACACAAAAGGGAAATTTCTTGATGCGCGGGATGACGAGTGTTTCAGTTCTAATGAAAACCATCTCATGGGCTTGTCTTTGGTTGATAGTGGCGTAAAGGTCACGGTAAAACAAATCGCCGGAAAGATCGCCAAGCGCATCGTGTGCGCCTGTAAGGTGGGTGACGTTTTGGGACAAGGGCAACGATTCGGCATGATCAAGTTCGGTTCGCGGGTAGAGGTCTTCGTTCCCGCCTCCGTCAAGATTGAGGTATTGGTAAAGGTCGGCGAGAAGGTGACGGCGGGAAAGACCGTGCTGGCGCGGTTTTGCCGTTAGTTGAATGTAAAGACAGGGCGCAACGTATAGCGTTTTGAATTAAGGGGAAGGGTAACAATTTACCGCAGAGGGCGCAGAGGACGCAGAGAAGCAAAGGGGAAGGGGGAATTGTTGTGAACTTTCCGTTTATCTCACCATCATAACCTCCGCGACCTCCGCGTTCTCTGCGGTGGAGTGGTTTTTAAGAATAATAGAGACCTTTATGTTTACGGGCATTATCGAACATCTGGCGCCGGTGAAGAATCTGTCCCTTAAAGGCGGGGGGGGCGAGCTATTTCTTGATTTTCTAGGCTTTTCGGATGACATCAAGCTTGGCGAAAGCATTGCCGTTAACGGGGTGTGTCTTACCGTAAAAGCGTTTGCAGGCAACGCTGCCTGCTTCGACGTCTCCGGCGAAACCCTTAAGAAAACGGGCTTGGGGGCGTTGCGCAAGGCGGAAAACGTCAATATAGAAAGGGCGCTGAGGATTGGGGACCGATTGGGTGGACACTTTGTTACCGGCCATGTGGACGGTACAGGCGTTATAAAAGAAATGAAGAAGGCTTCAGGGCAATGCACGGTATTTTTTTCCGTTGAAAAGAAGCTTACTGACATGATGATTGAAAAGGGATCTGTGGCAATAGACGGCATCAGCCTTACGATTGTCAGCGTGGTGGACGGCCTATTTTCCGTCGCCTTGATTCCCTTTACCGTATCCGCAACCACTCTGGGTTTTAAGAAGGCCGGTGACCGGGTGAATATTGAAATTGATATGATGGGCAAGTGGGTTAAAAAGCTCCTGCCGAAC
>CAYHFB010000022.1:11492-17786 GCA_964355695.1 uncultured candidatus Brocadiaceae bacterium | reverse complement strand
GTATGTGGTAAGTCTGTTTGTAAATGACGGCACGGTAGACAGCCAGCCGGATACGGTAGTGGTAAGCACGTTGAACACCGCTCCGGTGGCAAGCGCAGGGGCAGACCAGTCGGCCTATGTGAACAACGTGGTGACGCTGGATGGCAGCGGCAGCTCAGACGTGGACGGCAACATGCTCACGTACAACTGGGCGTTTACGACGAAGCCGGTAGATAGCTATGCAACGTTGAGTGACGCGACGGCGGTAAATCCAGGCTTTACGGTGGACAAGTTTGGCACGTACGTGGTAAGCCTGACGGTTAATGACGGAACGGTAAACAGCCAGCCGGATACGATAGTGGTAAGCACGCTAAACACCGCTCCGGTGGCAAATGCCGGGGCAGACCAATCGGCTTACGTGAACAACGTGGTGACGCTGGACGGCAGTGGAAGCTCAGACGTGGATGGCAACGCGCTGACGTACAACTGGGCATTTACGGCAAAGCCGGTTGGAAGCACGGCAACGTTGAGTAACCAGGCGGCCGTTAATCCGACCTTTAGCCTGGATAAGGCAGGCGTGTATGCAGTAAGCCTGACGGTAAATGACGGCACGGTGAACAGTCAGCCTGATACGATCGTGGTAAGCACGCTGAACACCGCACCGGTGGCAAATGCCGGGGCAGACATCTCGGTAACGCTGGTGGGTACGACGGTGCGGCTTAATGGCACGCAGAGTTACGACCTAGACGGTGATGCGTTAAATTATCAGTGGTCGTTTGCATCAACGCCTGCGGGAAGCATGGCGAGTCTGAGCGGCGCAAATACGGCAAAGCCGGGCTTTGTTGCGGACAAGTACGGGGTATACGTTGTGCAGTTGATTGTGGCGGATGCGGCGTTGCAGAGTCAGCCGGATGCGGCACAGGTGACCTTTGAGAATATAAAGCCCGTGGCGAACGCCGGAACCGGTCAATCGGTATCTGTTTTGTCTATGGTAACGCTGGATGGAAGCATGAGTTCAGACGCGAATGGCGACTTGCTGGCGTACCAGTGGACGCTGACGACGAGACCGTCCGGGAGTTTGGCTGTGTTGTCAATGTCGAATACCGCGGTATCGACGTTTGTTGCCGATGCGGCAGGAACGTATATAGCGCAATTGGTAGTGAACGACGGCACGGTGAGTAGCGATCCGGCTACGGTGCAGGTGGTGGCTACGTCGGATGTGTCTGCGGCAGTGGCGGCGGTGCAGAATTGCATAAACATCGTTACGTCGCTGAATCCAAAGGACTTTAAGAATGCCAATATGCAGAAGACGATGACCAACAAGCTCAACGCAGTGATCGCGAGCATTATGGCGGGCAAATATGAGGACGCGCTCGGCCAGTTGGAGAACGACCTCCTGCGCAAGACGGACGGTTGCGCTACCAGTGGCAAGCCTGATAAGGAAGACTGGATTGTCAACTGCACGGCCCAGGGCAAGTTGTACCCTGTGGTAGTGAAAACCATTACCGCCGTTAAAAGCCTGAAGGTAGGCGACGGTGACGGCGATGACGATGACGACGATCAAGTGGGGCGGTAGGTTGGGTTGAGGTACGAAACCCAACCGATTATTGAATGCCATGAATGGTTGGAGTTGGGTTTCGTTTCACTCAACCCAACCTACGTGGTTACTTGGCTTCTTAAGGCCTCAAGGATTATAAGAAAAAGACGGGCTTTGCCTCACGGTGACGGAATCAACGTCCTGTAAACGGCGAAGCCCGTTTTGTTTTAAGGGGCAGATATTCTATTTAATTTTCTTGACAATTTGTTTCAGCTTAATACAATGCATTTACTTGTTTACTTCTTAAATGATGGTACTGGAGCAATGAAACGAACATGAAGAAATCATCCCCGAAGGCAGTACGACACTCGTTGAAATTTGTTTCTTATGGTTTGTCTTTTGCCGTGTGTGCTTTTTTGATGACGCATTGCGGTTGTGGGAAAAAAGAAAAATCTGCAGAAAATTCCACTGAAATTAAGGATTTGTTACGGGCAGCGCTGGAAAAGCAGACACCGAAGCCGGTGGAAGAGCTAAAACCCGTTGCCCAACATCCAGAGGTGGAAACACCACCTACCTTAACCGTAACACCTGAGCCGGTTCAGGCGATCACAATTCAGCCGCTGCCGGTTCAGCCGCCACAGGTTAAACCCTTTACTGCCTACGAACTTTATGAAAAAGGGGTGAAGTCTTTTAACGCGGGGGCATTGGAAGAAGCCATCGAATTGTTCACCGGTGCAACGGATATTGACGCCGCGCTGAAAGACGCCCACAAGATGAGGGCCTTCGCCTGTAAAAAACTGGGAAGAGTTGACGAGGCGATCTATTCCTTCAAGAAGGTTGTTGAACTGGATATTAGCAATTCTGATGCATACCTCAATCTCGGTATGCTCTACGTCAAAAACCGGATGAATAATGAGGCTATCTGGGCTTATGAAAAATATGTGGCGATTTATCCTAACAATGCCAGGGTACTCTATGATTTAGGGTGCCTGTACAGCAAAAAGAAGTTGTCCGACAAGGCCATTGCGATATACAAAACGGCATTGAAGATTAATCCGAACTATGCTGATGCATATTATAACCTTGGTGTTGCCTTCATTGCTAAAGAGTCGTTTGACGAGGCTATCGAAGCATTCGAGAAGGTCTTGATTCTCAATCCCAAAAACAACGAAGCGCGGTACAATCTTGCTTTTGCCAAGAACAGAAAAGGATTGTACAAAGAGTCCATAGCCCTTTGTGAAAAACTGTTGGGATCGAAACCCGGCAATGCCAATGCACATCTGCTTATGGGCGATTCTTACAGCAAGCTGGGCATGGGTAAAGAGGCCAGAGTGGAATATGAGGCTTACAAGCGATTGATGTTTGCAAAGTGATAGACGAGTGCGTTTGTGTTAATGCTATGCGTTGGTTTAAACAATAAAAATCCTACCCGGCGACCTTGTTGCCTTCGGTGTTGTCATTTCTATTAAATCGTGGTAATCCAGCCTGGGAAAGCCATGTACGGCAAACGTCAAGGGTGTGCTGCCAGTCCTGCAAGATCAGATGCTCGTCATCACTGTGTTCGTTTCGATACCCAATGCTTAGGTTTACGCCGGTAATCCCGCGGCAGAGGGTAACAATGTCCGTGAAGGCAGAACGGTTGGGTTCGGAGTAGCCGGTGGCATGTTGGACGTATGTCCTGAACTCGTCCGTTCCCACGGAATAGCACTTAAAATCTTTGCCGTTTCTCCTGTCGAACTGGATAACAAATTGATGGTTACCGTTGATTTCGACGGCAATGTCCTGGTTTTCATTCATTAACCAGCCGCTTCCCCATCCTCCGCGTTCTTCGCCGTCGGTTATGAGGATGGAGTGTCCCATATCCTTGAGTATCCACAGTATTGCGCAACCAGCCCTGTCATCGGCCCCAAGCCCGCCACGAGCGTTTCGGATGATTCCCTGCTCTTGAACAACTTCCTGTGGTATGTGGCCGTTGCCCCTGTTACGAGTATCCCAATGGGTGTCGGCGTGCGCCACGAGCAGAACCTTATCGTCTCGGTTCCCTTTAACGAAAAGAAACTGCTCATGCGCGGTTCCACGGTGGACAGCGCCAGGGAGGGTGGCAAATTTCTTGAATATCTCGTCTGTATTTCCAAGAGGCATATTCAGAAATTCCAAAAGGACATCGGTATCGTTCATGGTCGGGGTTCCTTGATGTAGTGTAGCGCAAGCTTCTTGCCTGCATTTGTTTAAATGTAAAGGTAGTCGGCAGGCTGGAAGCCTGCGCTACTCGTATACAACAGGGTCTTTTACTCCCGCCGCCTGAAAGGCCTTTAACCGTAAGAAACAGCTTTGGCAGAGGCCGCAGGCCTTGTCGGAATTTTTGTAACAAGACCAGCTCAGGTGAAGGGGCGCTTTTAGCGCAATGCCTAGTTTTACAATCTCGGTCTTCGACTTATCAATAAGGGGTGTTTCCACATTGATGATTGTGTCCGGTTTTGTGCCGGCCTTGATGAGTCTGTTGAATACCTCATAATAAGCGGGTTTGCAGTCGGGGTATCCGGGACTATCCTGCTCAACGGCACCGATAAATACCTTGCGCGCACCGATAACCTCTCCCCAGGAAACTGCAATGGTTAAGAGAAGGGTGTTTCTGAATGGCACGTATGTGGTTGGGATTTCTGTGCCAGCCGGTTGCGCGTGCTGGACGTCAATCCTTGTGTCCGTTAAACTCGAACCGCCAATTTTGCGGAGGTGGTCGATGTTTGATATGAGTAATCTGTCTTCGGGTAGGTGATAATATGCAGCGATGTCCCGGAACGCCTTAAGTTCTCTCAATTCCGTGCGCTGTCCGTAATTGACGTGCAGGAGCGCGGGCTGATAATGCACGCTTGCAAAGGCGGCAGTCACACAACTATCCATGCCGCCGCTGACTAATATAATGGCAAGTTCTTTCATTGATAACCTATAACGATAAAAAGCTTTGAAACCACGCGAACAGGAAACCGTACACAACATGCCTGCGCCAGTATCAAGCGCAACAATCATCAAACCTGAAGATTTGAGCTACAAAAGAACATTTCAAACGCCCCTAGCCTGCGGCTCCCATATATACTTGTGTATCTGGAGTTGGAACCGCACGTTGAGGTTGTCTTCCAGGAGCCACTGGACAACAGTTTTGGGCGGGATTGAGCCGGAGGCCGTTCCTATTAGTACCTTGACGAACTCAGTTAAGTGATGTTGCCGTATTACAACCTTTGCCCATTCATAGTCATTCCGGGAAGACAAGACGAATTTCACCTCATCCAGCGGCGTTAGATACGCGATGTTTTGCCAGTGCATGAGGGGGGTTGCGTTGCTGTCGGGGCACTTTAAATCCATAATCTTAATAGCCGCCTTCGGTAGCGTGCGGATATCACACGTGCCGTTTGTTTCTACCAGCACGGTATAACGTTCTTTGAGCAATTCTTCGGACAGTAACGGCGTTTCCTTGTTTATCAAAGGTTCGCCGCCGGTGATGCAGACCAAATTCGTTTTGAATCCTCTCACTTCCTCAAGGATGGAAGGGATCGATATTTCGTGTCCGCCTTCGTAGGCGTAGGTGGTGTCGCAATAGCTACAGCGCAGGTTGCAGCCCGTTATGCGGATAAAGGAGCAGGGGAGTCCCACGTAGGATGTTTCACCTTCGATGCTTTTAAATATTTCGGTAATCTTCATATCGAACAAAACCATAGATTGTTATGAAATAAACAGTAGGAACCTATTAATCCAAAGCCAGAGAACAATCTGTGTAATCTGTGCAATTTCCTACACAATCTGTGGTTCCAAATCAAAAAACCATTGAATACTTTCGCCAAATATGAGATATTATCGTTGAAATATCGACAATTAGCAACGTTTCTTCATTCTCTAATATAGAAAGGAAGATGTATGGCAGCAATATTAAAGAAAAATGTACTACGTCGTGGAAACAAGGAATCTTCAGGCAGAGAAGGCGTTAACAAATTGATCGATACCATTATGGCTCCGCATCAAGCCGTTAAAAAACAGCCGAATGAGACTGCTCTGGAATGTAAACAGGAAAGCCAGGCAGTTCTGCCGCCAATCGTAACTGAGTCAAAGGCACTACAAAACCTGTTTAGCAGCGAGGTGGTTATTGACGGAGAAGACGGTTGCGTCTTTGACGAAATAAGGACAAGTCTTAGGGACGCGCTGAGACCGACGAATGACGTTGAGGCAATCCTTGTAGACCGGATCGCATCAAGCACCTGGAGATTGAAGCGCTGCCTAAAGTTTGAAAAGCAGATTATTGAGCTGTGCAGCTCAGACGTGCAGGAATATGAGCAAGGGTTTTTCAGGGTAAGGAAAAGGTCCGACAAGGAATTAAATCAATTAAAGGCGTTGAAGGCCATGGAAGGGAAAAGCCTGGCTGGAGAATTGTCATCTTACGAATCTTTGTTGGAGTCCCAGGTGTACAAGGCGTTGAATACGTTGTACAAAATGAGGCGTAGGGTATCGGGAGAGGAAAAACAGGAAACAAAGGAAGGGAAATGATTGGGCGAGGAAAATTCGTGGAAAAAGACGAAAATGGCAAATAGATTTGTTTTTGGGCCAACACCTATCCGCATTGCAACATAATATATATTATCAGACGTTGGAAATGTGTCGTTTGAAATTATGATTGTTTTCCAGGGACTGCCCTTCGGCGGCGACTATTAAGATTAAAGAATTCTGTTATAACAACCGATGACGTTTGTACTAAAGAAACTTAACTCGGATGCCCTGCTTCCCCCTTTTTT
>CAYHFB010000022.1:0-11392 GCA_964355695.1 uncultured candidatus Brocadiaceae bacterium | reverse complement strand
CGATGACGTTTGTACTAAAGAAACTTAACTCGGATGCCCTGCTTCCCCCTTTTTTCTGGTGTCTTAGCATATCCACCCTTGAAAGTTGACTTTTTGGTTTTTTATACGCCAGAATATTATTGACATTATAAAATAACTTTGCTAGCATGTGCTGACCATATTTTTTACTTGGTAGAGTATTACCGCTATGGATCGCAGTTGTTTAGTATGTATGATTTATATAAAGGAGGAAAATTTTGAACGTTGAAGAGATTGAAAAAGGTGTAACAGCAATAGTTGCTGAAGTTACCGAGTTGGATGTAACGGAAATATGGGAAAAACGGGATGCTAATTTCTTTAAAGACCTGGAAATTGATTCTCTTTTGGCGTTAGAAATCCTTGCCCTTATAGAGAAGAAGTTTAAGGTGCAGATACCTGAAGAAAAGCTTATAGATATTACGTCGTTAAGCGCTACCATAGGCTTGACCAAATCCGTCTTAGCGGAAAGTGGAAAACTCACAGCTTAACACAATTCACTACATATAGAAGCCGACTATAAATGATATCTTTTGAAGAAATAAGAAATCTTTTGCCACAAAAATACCCTTTTCAGTTTATTGATAAAGTTACTGAATTTGAGGAAGGCAAGAGGATTGTTTGTGTGAAAAACGTCTCCGGCAACGAGCCTGTCTTTGTAGGCCATTTCCCTAATTTTGCAATCTTTCCCGGCGTCCTGATTATTGAGGCGATGGCGCAGGCGTCTATCATTCTTTTCAAGAAAAGCCTCACTGCTATTATGGATAAGGACAAGATTTTTTTGCTGGCTTCTGTGAGTAGCGCGAGATTTACCAAGCCGGTTTTCCCTGGAGATCAGATTTTTATAGAAGTCCTGGTAGAAAAGATTGTATCGAAAGGCGCCATTGTTCAGGCATCGGCGAAGGTTGGAGAAACGGTAGTTGCAAAGGCAAATTTAACTTTTGGAATTGCAGAGAAAAGCGCACTATTATGAATAAACGTGTTGTTATAACGGGTGTAGGTATGATTACACCTATCGGCGCTGGTAGGGACACGTTTTGGAAGGCCCTCATCGCAGGCACATCGGGAGTTGAAAAGGTAGCGTGCATTGATACTACTGAGTATAAGGTTCACAAAGGCTGTGAGGTCAAGAATTTCAATTATTCCGATTACGTGAAAAATGGCGTTCTAAAGAAGATCGGTAAAGGTTCCCAGTTTGCAATTGCAGCAACCCAGCTTGCATTAACGGATGCAAGGATTGATCTGAGTAACTACAACATGGAACGGATCGGCGTCTCCGTTGGAACGACTGCCGGTGAGATACAAATCCTTGAGAAGGTCAATTATGTCCGCCACAAAGAAGGTGAGGACAAGGTAGACCCCGCCCTTTTTCTCATGCATCCCTGCAACAACATCCCGGCCAACATTGCCATAGAATTCGGATTCAAAGGCCCCAATACGATTATCCCAACTGCTTGTGCTGCCGGTAATTATGCAATTGGATATGCTTATGACTTGATAAAATTTGGAAGGGTTGACATGATGGTTGCCGGCGGTTCAGACCCCTTCTCAAAGGTTGCCTATACAGGTTTCGCAAGGTTGGGCGCGATAGCGCCTGATATTTGCCAGCCTTTTGATAAAAACAGGAAAGGGATGATGGTTGGTGAAGGTGCCGGTATGCTCCTTTTAGAGTCTCTTGAACATGCACTGAAGAGAGGCTCGCACATTTATGCAGAAATCACCGGTTACGGCTTGAGTTGTGATGCATATCACATCACTATCCCACATCCAGATGGTGAAGGCGTCGTCTCTGCCATGAAAAAGGCTTTAAAAAATGCAAACATCAAACCGGAAGACGTCCAGTACGTTAGCGCTCATGGAACGGGTACCCCTGCTAACGATAAGGCAGAAACGATATCAATCAAAAAAGTTTTTGGTGAAAAACCTGCGCATCTTGCAATCAGTTCTATCAAATCTATGATGGGACATACCATGGGAGCGGCAAGCGCAATAGAGGCAATAACTTGCGCACTGGTTGTTCAAAATGATATAATGCCGCCTACGATTAATTATGAAACGCCGGACCCTGAATGCGACCTTGATTATGTACCCAACGTTATGAGAAAGCAACCGGTTAACATCGCGCTTAATAATGCCCATGCGTTTGGCGGTAACAATAGCTGCCTGGTGGTAAAAAAGTTTACAGGATAAAAGTATAGAGAACTCTTACATGGAAAATACGAGAATTGTTATAACGGGTGTTTCAGTCATCTCCCCTCTTGGGTTTGATAAAGACACCTTTTGGAAAAATCTGACCAATGGTGTATCTGGTATAAAGCCGATTACCTTGTTTGACGTGAGCAAGTTTAACTCCAAGCAAGCGGGAGAGATAACTGGTTTTGACGCTAAAGTCTATTTAGGGCCGAAAGGTATCCGTCATATAGACAGGACTTCCCTCCTTGTATCGTCTGCCACCACCCTTGCAATCAAGGACGCAAACATTGAGAAAACCACGTACAGCAGCGATGAATTAGGCATTGTCGTCGGATCGACATACGGAAGTATTGACAGCATTAGCTCCTTTGATTTCCAGTCGTTGCAAGAAGGTCCTAATTATGTTAACCCGATGGACTTTCCAAACACCGTGTTGAATGCACCAGCAAGCCGCGCATCCATTTTCTGTAATGCGACCGGACTTAGTACGACCATCTCTAACGGCGTTACGAGTAGCGTTGATGCCATCATCTATGCCTCTGATTTTCTCCGCATGGGTCGCGTCAAGGCGATTGTTGCTGGCGGCGTGCATGGATTGACGCACGAGATATTCTGGGGTTCTCATAGTGCCACAATATTGGCGGGAAGCAGGCCGGGTACATCGGAAATAAGCGCTCCGTTCGATAAAAGGCGTAATGGGATGGTTCTCGGAGAGGCGGCGGCGTTGGTGATCCTGGAAACGTTGGAAGATGCCCTCAAGAGGAATGCCCATATTTATGCTGAAGTCAAGGGTTACGGGACCGCTTTTGATCCGAAAATAGCCGTTAGCAAAGATTACCAGACTAGTGGCACCAGGAAGGCCATGTTGGATGCCATTAACAGCGCCGGATTGACCATACAAGACATCTCTTGCATTTTAGCAAACGCTTACTCTGGTGTTTATGGCGACGCATTGGAAACACATGCCATTAAGGAGGTCTTTGGTATGAAGGCAAACCTTATTCCTACGCCAGCCATTAAATCCATGGTCGGTGAATGTTTAGATGCGTCTGGTGCACTGCAAACGATAGCCTCATTAATGTCGATTAAGACACATACCGTCCCCCCTACCATCAATTATCAGGAACATGACACGGAATGCGATTTAGACTGTGTACCTAACACCTGCAGGGCCGTACCGATTAAGAACGTCCTCATAAATACCGCGTCTCGAATCGGTAATAGTTCGTCACTCATCATCTCCAAATACAAACCTTAATTTCATGACGCCTTCCGCACGAACTACACAATCCACAAGCAGGAGTGAACTGCATTCCTGTTATGACGCGATTGTTATTGGCGCCGGTATCGCAGGTCTTATTTGTGCTGCATTTCTGGCAAAAGACGGGAAAAAGGTACTCATTGTAGAACAACATTTTATCCCCGGTGGTTATTGCACGTCGTTTAAGAGGAAGGGATTTAACTTCGATGCGGCGGTGCATCACATCGGCGGTTGTGGGAAGTGGGGGATCGTCGGAAGATGCTTGAAGTCGTTAGGGATTGAGATGGAATTTTATCCACTCGACCCTATGGACCACCTAATCTTCCCCCATTTCACCATAGAAATTCCTGCTGATTTTGATGAATACATTTCACGGTTACAACAGCGATATCCCGCCGAAGCAAATAACATCAAGGCGTTCTTCCAGGAGTTTACGAAACTCTACCGCGCCACATTCAACAATGAACAGAGCTTGCTTATTGAAAAATACAAAGACCATACCTACGCGGACATGCTGAATGGTTTTTTTACTACCGACGAACTCAAAATGGTGCTCGGCGGCCAGTGCGGTTACGTAGGCCTCCCCCCTGCCAAGGCTTCTGCCATTGGTGTGTGCCAGATGATGATAAATTATCTTAAGGACGGGGCGTTTTTCCCTGCTGGCGGTACGCAAGCGTTTGCCAATGCGATTTTTAAGAAATTTATTGATTTCGGCGGACACGTTATGTTATCATCGAAGGTCATAAAAATACTTTTTGACGGTAATATGGCGAAAGGCGTTAAGCTACTTGACGGTAAAGAGATACATTCCGGCCTGGTTGTTTCAAATATCGACGCAAGGCAAACCTTTTTCGATCTGTTAAAAGAGAAAACCGATGTGTCTTTTGCCGATGAAATCAAGTCGATGAAAGAAAGTTGTTCTTTTTTTCTTTTGTATCTGGGCGTCGGCAAGGGCGCTGACTTAAGTAACCTGAAAAGAGGGTTTTACCATGCGTCAACTGATAGCAGTTATACGGATGGCGATTGGCACTATGTGTCCGTGCCAACAAGGATTTGCCCAACCCTTGCGCCTTCTGAGAAGCACATAATTTCAGTCGTTGTTTCCTTGAAAGAAGAATCGTATTGGGACGTTACCGATTGGCAGTCTTTCAAAGAAACCATGACGGAAAACACGGTGAATCGTTTAGAGGCCTTTGTTCCTGATTTAAGAAAGTACATAGAAGTAAAAGAATCTGCCACACCGAAAACCTTGGAGCGTTACACGTCAAATACCCATGGAGCAGCGTATGGCTGGGCTGTCACGACGGATCAGATATGGGGGAACAGATTACCCCAAAAGACACCGGTTGACAACCTGTATTTGACCGGTCATTGGACTAGACCCGGCCCGGGAATTTGTGCCGTAGTTTCTTCCGGTTGGGGTGTTGCTAAATTAATTATAGAGAATTGGAGGTAAATAATCGTATGAAAAGAAAAATGATGTTAATTAATCCACACATGCCTGGAAGACATGGCGAGGAAAGTATTACGGTAATCGTTCAAATGCCTTTGAACCTTGCCTATATTTCCGCCCTTACTCCTGGTGAATGGGAATTTGATCTTATAGACGAAAATATTGAATTGGCTATTGATGATAAAGACGAACTAACCTTTAAACCTGTAGATCTCGTCTGCATCACCGCCGTTACCTACCAATCTCCAAGGGCATATAAAATAGCTACGGTATGCAGGAAAAAAGGGATGACCGTTATTATGGGTGGGATACATGCCTCCGTAATGCCTGAAGAAGCTGCAAATTATGCCGATTCCATTTTTGTAGGCGAAGCGGAAGAATTATGGCCACAAGTAATAAAGGACTTTGAGTCGGGGAAGTTGAAAAAGGTCTATCAGGGTGGACTCCCCCCTCTCGACCTTATGAAAAAGGTGTATCCAAACCGTGAATTTATGAAGAAGAAATACGATTATAAGTTTTCTTCCATCGTAACGACGAAGGGATGCCCCAACTATTGCGACTTCTGCAGCGTACCGACGTTCCAGGGCAGAAAATTCAGGGAGAGGCCATTTGAAGACGTCCTTGATGAGATGGCGGCAACTGATTACAAGGGTTTGATGCTGGCTGAAGACAATTTCTACGGTCATGGGAAAAAATCAAACGAAAGGGCCCGTAATCTTTTCAAAGGGATGATAGACCGCGGTATCCATAAAGATTGGCTGGGATTTACTGCCTTAAACATAGCTCAAGACGCAGAAACGTTGGATTATATGGCAAAGAGCGGCTGTTTCGGTATGCTTGTCGGCATTGAATCTACCAATGAAGCAGTTTTGGAAAAGATGAACAAGCGGGTAAACCTCAAACTGGGAACCGATAGTTATTTCGATTGTATCCAAAAGATTCATAATGCCGGTTTGGTGGTTTGGGGATCGGTGGTGTTTGGCGCAGACGGTGACGGCAAGGATTCCTTTAAGCGAATGACTGAGTTTATTTTAGAAAACAACATCGACATCCTTACCTTCGGCATCAATTGTCCCTTCCCCAAAACACAGCTTTACGCGAGATTGGACTCTGAAAAGAGGATTTTCAGAAAGAACTATCCAGATGATTGGCAGTATTACGATACGGCACACGTGGTTCATCGTTTCGTTGACATGAAACTGGAAGACTTCATCGAAGGTATGCAATATGTTTATGACAACATTTACGCAAACAATAACTTAAGAACCCGCTTCAGAAACTCTATTACTACCACGAAAAATCCAAGAAATTCCATGTTTGCATTCAGGGTCGGTTCAGACTGGAAACAGGTTTTCGAACAGGTATTGCTGAACTTAAAAGAGTTGTATGATTCAGGCGATTACTATAAAGACTGCTACAAGTCAAGTACAGTAACAGTTGCAAAACCGGTGATGGAGGCTGTTCCGGCATAAATTAGATATTTTGTGTTCACACGTAGTAATACGGCGCGTGGCTACATTGTTACCATCTATTACCAAGCTACTGATTGGGAACGGGATTGCAACAAAAGCTCTGCGTTGAATTAGAAAAACGAACATGTTCAAAAACCAGGTGCATGAGAAACTATACCGGTTATTTCTGATATTAGACGCAAGGTTATGAGTTTCACGGAGTCTAACTCAATTCGGACTGCGAAACGTAGCCTAACGTTGCGATGGAGCCAACACTAACCAAACGGAGTGGTATTTGATTGCTGGGGGCAGGGAGAGTCAATATGAACGCTTTATTAGACAAAAAGATATATACGTATAGTGACGTGAATTCTCTCCCTGATGGTAGTTATGAAGTAATTGATGGGGAGATGGTGGCTATGACACCGTCAGGGTTTAGACACGGAAAACTTGAATACGTAATTGCTGAAATATTGGGGAAAAACCTTTGTTCGAAAGGTTATGTTGCTGTCGGAGAAGTAGGTATTGTAATAAAAAAAAATCCATTTAAGCTAAGGGCTGCAGACGTAGTTTACATAAGCAAAAAAACATTCATTCGCGAACCCGTGGGTATGCTTGAAGTTCCGCCTGATTTGGTGGTTGAAATAATATCCGAAGATGAAGCGGCTGTGAAAATAGATGAAAAGGTGCAGGATTACATGTCATTTGGCGTAAAGCGCGTAGTATGCATCAATCCTTTTACGGAAACTGTTACTGTCCACTGCCATGGTCAAAGCGATATTGGATATTATGATTTTGATGAGAAGTTTGAGTTAGTAGATAAAATTTTTGTAAAATTGAGCGATTTGTGTTGAAATCGTTTGTCACGGTGTGAAATGAGATGGTCGTTTTGTAATTGCAGTAACAATTAAACTTAGAAAAAGGAGGAAAATGTAATGATCGGTAAGCTTTTATCACTTTCTATGGAAAAGTCTATTATTCCTGACATCAGTCCCAAGGTAATTTTGATAACCACCTGCGCCCTCATCTTTGTCATCCTGTTCACCTGGAAAAAGGAGGAGTAATTGCCCGGAAGGAATTCTGCCTACGATTTGGTAATTATCGGTGGTGGACCGGGTGGTTACGTCGCGGCAATCAAGGCGTCACAGTTGGGAATAAAGACCGCACTTGTTGAAAAAAACAAGATTGGCGGCGCGTGTTTACATCAAGGTTGTATACCAACAAAGGCACTACTGCATTCCGCAGACATATATCGTAAGCTACTGAAGGCGAGTGAGTATGGAATTGTCATTGATAAACTTGCGTTCAATTATCAGCAATTTCATCGCCGTAAAGAAGCAATTATTAGGCGGTTGTTCCAGGGGGTACAATTCCTCCTCAAAAAAAATGGTGTGGATGTTTTTGAGGGCAAAGGGCAACTCACCTCTCCCAACAACGTAATCGTAAAAAAAGCGGATATTGATGTTGCAGAGATTACGGCAAAGAACGTCATCCTTGCTACCGGCTCAACCCCGGCCATCCCACAGACAATCCCTTATGATGGGAAGTTTGTGCTTACGAGTGATGACGCCCTGAAGTGCGAAGAAGTTCCAAAATCGATTATCATAGCGGGTGGAGGTGCCTTGGGGGTAGAATTTGCCCACCTCTACAATATACTTGGCGCACAGGTAACCATAATCGAGCTTTCACCTGACATCCTTCCCGCTGAAGATAAGGAAGTCAGAGAGACCCTGAAGAAAACGTTTGCAAAGAGAGGCATAGAGATTGTAACAAATGCCTCGCTGGAAAAAGTTGAAATTAATAAAGGAGTTAACGTCTCAATACGAAGAAACGCAGCTACAATACTCCCCCCTATTCATCCCAACGATAACTGTTTTAAAGCTGATCAGTTACTTCTCGCACTAGGCAGAACGCCTAACTTGTCTGATTTGGGAATAGAGGCATTTTCGTTAAAATATAAGGGGAAATATTTACAAACAAACGGGGTAATGGAAACGGAGCAAAAAGGTCTTTATGCCATAGGAGATATTGCTGGCCCCCCCCTGCTTGCCCACAAGGCATCAGCCGAGGGTTTGTGCGCTGTATCTGCTATTGCGAAGAAGGAAACGGTGCCCATCAAATATTCCAATATACCACGAGTGACCTACTGTTATCCTGAAGTGGCGAGCATGGGACTCACCCAGGTTGAAGCGGAAAACAACGGGTATAAGGTAAAAACGGGGAGATTCCCATTCATTGCAAACAGCAAGGCTATTATCCAGAGAGAGTACGAAGATGGATTCGTAAAGATTATCACCGATGAAAAGAACGGCCAATTATTAGGAATGCACGCCATTGGCCCAAATGTCGGAGAAATGATGTGGGGTTCCTCGCTTGCCGTTAGCCTAAAGGGAAGCGCGGAAGACGTCTCTCAGGTCATATTTCCCCATCCAACGCTTTCTGAGGCAATTATGGAAGCGTCTCTCGCAACTTTTAGTAAATCGCTACACATCTGAATAACACAAACTACCTTATGAATACTGAATTAAAAATTGCTTATTTTTCTATGGAAATCGGCCATTCAAACGACATCCCCACGTATAGCGGCGGACTCGGAGTCCTGGCCGGAGACTTCATCAAATCTGGTGCCGACCTTAAAATCCCACTCGTAGCAGTGACACTTCTCTCCAAAAAAGGATTTTTCCAACAAGATATCGACAACGAGGGAAGGCAGATTGAACAGCCTGTAGAATGGGACCCTTTCCGGTTCATGACCCGCCAGACCAAGAGGGTTGTGGTTAAAATAGAAGGCCGTAACGTCTCCATTCAGGCGTGGTGCTATGTGATAAAAAGCGTTACCGGCGGGGAAGTTGCTGTATTGTATCTCGATACCGACGTCCCGGAAAACACCGCGGAAGATCGCGAGATTACCGCCGTACTTTATGGCGGCGACGAACGTTATCGTTTAATGCAAGAGGTCGTATTGGGTATCGGAGGGGTTAGGATGCTCCATGCGCTTGGTTATCAGATTAAAAAGTATCACATGAACGAAGGACACGCCAGCTTTTTAACCCTGGAGCTTCTGTTGCGTCACAAACGAGACATTGAAAGCGTATGGGACGAACGATGGGTTTGGGACATTGATACCGTAAAAGACCTCTGTGTGTTCACAACCCACACCCCTATTGAGGCTGGTCACGATAGATTTTCCTACGACCTGGTAAAAAAGGTACTCGGCGAGATTATACCCTTAACCCTATTAAAAAAACTTGGCGGGGAACAATCCCTCAATATGACCCTCCTTGCCTTAAATCTGAGCAACTACATTAATGGAGTTGCAAAAAAACACGGTGAGGTCTCTAAGGCATTGTTTCCGGGTTACGAAATCAACGCAATTACCAACGGTGTTCACTCGTTTACGTGGACGTGTGAACATTACCAACGATTGTACGACAAATACATACACGGTTGGGCAAATGAGCCGGAATTGTTCGTACGCGCTGAAAATATTCCTGATGATGAATTATGGGCGGCCCATCTTTACGCAAAAAAAGACCTGTGTGACTTTGTAAAGAGCACCACCGGCGTGGAATTAAATCCTGATGTTTTGACCATTGGCTTTGCACGAAGGTTTACCTCTTACAAGCGGGCGGATTTAATATTTTCAGACCTGGAAAGGCTTATAAAGATCGGGAAAAAGGAAAAACTACAGATTGTTTTTGCTGGAAAGGCACACCCAAAAGACCTTACCGGTAAGGACATCATAAAAAGAATAATTGATTTCAGCAAGACGATAGACAATAATATTAAAATCGTTTTTTTGAAGAATTACCAGATGTCTATGGCCTTAAAATTGGTTTCAGGGGTAGACGTATGGCTTAACAACCCTTTACGTCCTCATGAGGCCTCCGGCACAAGCGGTATGAAAGCGGCGCATAATGGAGTAATAAACTTCAGCGTGCTTGACGGGTGGTGGATTGAGGGACACATTGAGGGTGTTACCGGCTGGTCTATCGGTCCAAAACCGACAGAATCCTCTTTGACAAACACCACCGATACCGCAGACTCCGATGACTTATACCATAAACTGGAAAACATCATTATCCCGACGTACTACCACGACAAAAACCAGTGGATAAAAATCATGAAAAACTCTATTGGTAAGATCGCATACTATTTCAATTGTCATCGTATGATGCGCAGATATGTGACTGACGCTTATTTAAGGTAAGGATAAAACGGCAAACTGTCGTTTGATTGAACCCTGGCGCACCACAGCGGTATTAGGCTAATCTCTTTTAAGACTATGAATCTATACTATTTGTTTAAACCATGACTAACATTAATACGTTCATAAAATCAGAACAAATCAAGGCATTCATCATCGACCTGGACGACACCCTATACGACTGTAGCAACACGCTCGTGGTACGGGGTCGAAGACGGGTTGCAAAAACCATTGCCGGATTGATCAATTGCACGGAAGAGAATGCGTACCTCCTTCAGCAGGAGTTGGAAGAAAAATATGGAACAAAGGCAAACATCTATGGGAAATTGGCGTTACTTCACGGACTTCCCCAAACGTGCGCAAATGAATTATTAGAAGAATATATTCGCGTAGAAGTCTCCGACATTGCACTTTTCCCTGACGTCACAGAGACACTGCTAAAGCTCAAATCACGAGGTTACAAGCTTTTTCTGGTTACTTCCGGAGAAGACAGAATACAGACACAGAAAATAGAACTATTAGGCTTACATGTCGGCTACTTTGATTCAATAATGATTACCGACCGGGAACTCGGCCATACCAAAAGAAGCTGTTTCAAACAAATAATGCAAATACACAACCTTAAGCCGGAAGAAATTATTTGCGTGGGGGACAAGTGCGACGATGAACTGCTGACCGGTAAAATATTGGGCATGATTACCGTGATGCTTGAACACGGCAGGCACTACAAAACATATCTCAAAGAAACGCATAAACAGATTAAACCGGACTATTCAATCAAACATATCCATGAACTGCTTGGTTAGTACCAT
>CAYHFB010000021.1:14324-18189 GCA_964355695.1 uncultured candidatus Brocadiaceae bacterium | reverse complement strand
TTTTTGCAACAACAGCGGCCAGCCGCCTTCCGGAAACAGTGCAGTCCCGGTGCCAACGGTTCGACTTTAAAAACATCTCCCTGCAGGATATCGAAAAAAGGCTGTCGGATATATGCAATACCGAGGGCGTAGAGATTGAACCGGCAGTCCTTCACGCCATTGCGCGGTACGCGCGAGGCGGATTGCGTGATTCACAATCGGTTCTCGACCAACTTATTGCATTTTGCAGAACCAAGATAACGCTGGAAGACGTCAATTTCGTTCTGGGTTGCATAGAAGAGGATAAGATACTGGGTCTCTTCGAGGCTTTTTTACAAGACGATGCGGCTTCCGCGCTAAAGATCGTGAACGACGTGCTGTCTGAAGGAAAGACCTGTGGTGAGTTTGTGGACCAACTGCTTGCCGGGGTGAGAGACCTTTTGGTGTTTTCTTCCTGTGGCAAGGACGTGGAGTGGACGACACTTAATGCCTCTCTTGTGCAGCGATATGGAAAAGCGTTTTCGTGCGATACCTTGCTTTACATGATCCAGATTCTTTCCGACACCCGTGCGCGTACTACCGATTTCCTTCTCCAGCGTATTTTGCTTGAAACGGCAATAATCAAACTTTGCAGAATGGAATCTATTGGCTCCCTCGGTGAGATTGTGGAGGGCATTACGGCACTGGAAAACAAACTTGCCGCGATGGATAACGGTTCTACGGTCCGTATCAGGGAAACGCCCCCCCCGCTTCAGAAAACTAAAGAAGCCGTTCCTTATCAAATAAGTGAACCGTCGGTGGAAATGATGAGAACCCCGGAAATCACCGTAAAACCGGAAATCGCCGTAAAAAATGAAAAACAGGCGATGATTGACGGCGGCGCGTGGGATAAAATCCTTCTTATCGTAAAGAATAAGAAGAAATCCACCTGGTCGCTTCTGAGGGAAGGCAGATTTTCCGGATTCAAGGATGGCGAAATTACGGTGGAATTCCCCGTAAACTGCGCGTTTCACAGGGAAAGGCTCAATCAACCGGAAGAGAAAAAGATCGTAGAAGAGAGTGTTCGCGAGGTGACGCAAGACACGACAAGATGCAGATTTGTACTGTCACGGAACGGAGAGATTAGAAAGGCCGAAGAAACACCGGAGGCCGTTTCCTCTGCGCCTCAAACGATCAATGCAGGAGTCTCTGAACCAGCGGTAAAACGGACGTTGGAAATGTTTAATGGCCATATTGTTAGGGTAAACAAATAGAGGAGAACGGTACGATGAAGGGTTTAGGCAATATTGCAGAGATGATGAAACAGGCCCAGAAGCAGGCACAAAAGATGCAAAAGCAGATGGAAGACGTTCAGAACGACTTGAAAGACCGCGTGGTTGAGGCCACATCAGGCGGCGGCATGGTCACCGTCCACATGAACGGGAAGCAGGAAATGCTCTCTATCAAAATAGACCCGGAAGTGGTTGACCCGGCGGACGTCCAGATGCTGGAAGACCTTATCTTATCGGCCGTTTCTCAGGCAATGAAAAAATCTCAGGAATTATCTCAAAATGAAATGGCGAAAATTACCGGTGGATTGAACGTTCCTGGCTTGCAAGGGATGCTCGGGGGCGGGATGTAACGGTGAATATTATTAACAAGGTTTGTCGGGGTCTCCTGTTTTGAATGCCTATCCGCCGACCATGGTAAAACTTATCAATGAGTTCGGGAAGATGCCGGGCATTGGACAGAAAACGGCGGAACGGCTGGCGTGCCACATTCTGAAGCAATCTCCTGACGAGGCAATGCAACTTGCTTACGCCATTCGCGATGTAAAAAAGTTTATCAAGGCGTGCGCCACCTGCTTCAACGTCTCAGAAGAAGACCCGTGTCACATTTGCCGCAGTACGGAGCGGGACAATTCCACGATTTGCGTGGTGGAACAGGTAGCAGACCTTTTAATCATAGAAAAAACGGGTAAGTATCACGGCCTGTATCACGTATTGTGCGGCCATATATCACCGTTAGAAGACATTACCCCGGAGTCTCTGACCATCGGGAAACTCCTGCAGCGGGTAAAGGAAATACCGGCAAAAGAGGTTATCCTTGCCACCAATATGAACATGGAAGGGGACGCAACCGCGTTATACATCCATAGGCAATTAGGCTCACTTGGGGTGCGGGTTACCAGACTCGCACGCGGGCTTCCATCGGGAAGCTATCTTGAATATGCAAACACCGCAATCATTGCGGACGCTATTTCAGGAAGAAATGAAATGGGACATCCGTAGTTTTACTATTTGTAGCAGTATCGCATACCATAGTAATGGTGGGGTTGCTGGAGCTGTTTAATGTTTAATCAGCTCTCCACGCCCTGTGCAGTAACGTGTTGCAGGTTTTTTATGTAGGGAAAGTGACGTTACATGAAAATGCAGTCGTCTTTATTACCGCAGCTTCAGCAGAAATTAAAGCTGTCGCCCCAAATCATTCAATCAATTGAAATCCTTCAATTGCCCCTGCTTGCCCTTGTTGAGCACGTACAGCAAGAGCTTGTCGATAATCCGGTGCTCGAAGAGGTACTTGAGGAAAAGAAAGACGAAAATCAGAAAGATGATGATGGTAGCACTGCTGCATCCGATGACAACACCGACAACACCGACAAAAAAGACGAGTTCGACAAGCTGGGTGAAATGGCTGAAGACTGGCGCGATTACTATTCGCAAACCACCATACGCCGCAGTTCTTCCTCCGAAGAGCGCGATCAAAAGCAGGAGGCGCTGGAAAACACGGCAGCCAAACCCATGTCCCTGCATGATTACCTTATGGGACAGCTATCACTCATTGACGTCAAACCCCATCTCATGGAGGCCTGTGAGAATCTCGTTTATTCAATAGATAAAACGGGCTACCTGGCCTGCCCTCTGGAAGAAGTTGTTCAATCCCTGGAAAAGCCGCTCACCCTCAACGAGGTAAAAGACGCATTAAAGATAGTAC
Organism: uncultured candidatus Brocadiaceae bacterium; assembly: GCA_964355695.1. Taxonomy (GTDB): domain Bacteria; phylum Planctomycetota; class Brocadiia; order Brocadiales; family Brocadiaceae; genus JACVXV01. The sequence goes on along the minus strand of CAYHFB010000021.1, from coordinate 15,237 downwards.
AGTCGCTGGAGCCGCCGGGAGTGGGCGCACGGAATCTACAGGAGTGCCTGCTACTGCAACTGGACAAGCGCGACCTAAACTACCAGCTTACCAGGGAGCTGTTGCTGAATCATCTCGAAGACATTGAGATGAAGAAGTATCCCATTGTGGCAAGAAAAACGGGACAAAGCCTGGACACCATAAAGAAACTGGTCGATTTTATCCGCACGCTCAATCCCAAACCCGGATACCTGTTTTGTGACGAAACCATCTCGTACATCATTCCAGAGATTAAAGTCGAATACATTGATGGAAAATTCGAGGTGTTTTTCATCGACAATGCAAACCTCCCCCATTTATACATCAGCCCCTTTTACAAAAAATTCCTCACCGAAAACACCGGCGACAATCCGACGCGCCAGTACATACAAAAGAAACTCGAATCCGCGAAATGGCTTATCGATGCAATCGAACAGAGGAGAAGCACCCTTTACAAGGTGGCCTGTAACATCGTGGCATTGCAGGAAGAATTTTTGAGTGAAGGCATCCACAAACTTCGCACGCTAAAAATGCAGGACGTCGCGGACATTGTCGGGGTTCACGTCTCAACGGTAAGCCGCGCCATTGCCCATAAATACATTCAAACGCCGCAAGGTATATTTGAAATAAAGTTTTTCTTTACCGGTGGTTTTCAAAACGTCGATGGGTCTATGGAGTCGTGGGAAGCCATCAGGCAAAAACTTGCCGATATCATTAACAAAGAAAACAAATCGAGTCCGTTGAGTGACGAAGAGGTTGCAGAAAAATTGTATGCCTCCGGGATAGACATTGCCCGCAGAACCGTTACGAAGTATCGGCGCATCATGAAAATACCATCTTCAAGACAAAGGAGAGAATATTAATTATGGAATTTTTACCAAAGAAGCTTCCCGCC
>CAYHFB010000021.1:7408-14224 GCA_964355695.1 uncultured candidatus Brocadiaceae bacterium | reverse complement strand
CGACCGATTGCTCGGCATTGACGAGCCTTCCACGCTGGTAGAAGACTAAAACGCGTGATAATAATTTATGAGGTGCTCTCATGCAGTGCAGCAAAATTTTTCGGCAGTTTAATTAATTCGTGAGGGTGTGGTTAACATCGCAATTCTTACAATCTAATCCAAATATACCTTAATGCTTTTTTTAGTATTACCGCTTTCTATAGTTCAAAAAAAGCCTATTTCCTGAGAAATCAGGGAATAGGCTTTTTTTGTTTTTACCCATATTCGTTCATTTGGCTTATAGCCACATGTTCATATCCTACGGCCTTCGCGTCACTTGCTATCAGGGAATTGACATCCACGTGTTCATAGTGCGTAGCGTACTGCACGCCAGCCATCAGCAGCAAGACATTCTTGCCCTCGACTCAATCGCTCCTGTCTTATCAGGTTGGCATAGTGCATTGCTTTCGCCTCTATTCCGGGGTCGCTGGGAAATAACGTTTTCTGATTGGATAAAATCATTCTATACAATCATCAAGCGTCTTCCACTTCCCTTCCGGTTCATTTCAACACCTAATTTATAATCATTTTGTCTACCAGAAAACGGCAAAGAAACTACCTTAAGGTAAGGATGGAGCGTTGGGCTATTTCCATTACCTTTGAAGGAAAGATGCCCAGGTGTAGCGTGCCAACTACGGCGATAGCGATGGCCACGACTATTAAGGGGGAAATGGTTAGGGGATGGAATTCTCTCACCGGTTCTTTCATGTACATAATCACGGTTATCCGCAGGTAGTAGTATACGGAGATTACGCTGTTGATAACGCCAATGATCGCCAGTCCTACGTAGCCGGATTTAATCGCAGCGCTGAAGATATAGAACTTCCCTACGAAGCCAGCCATAGGCGGAACACCTGCCATGGAGAACATAAAGAGCGTCATCGCTATGGCAAGCATCGGGTGTTTAAAGCCCAGGCCTGCATAGTCGTTGATGTTCATGCCCACGTCGCCCTTCTGGCTAAGGACAATGACGATGGCGAATGCCCCGATGTTCATAAAGATGTAGGCCAACAGGTAGAATAACGTGCCCGACACACCCATGTTACTCGCGGCAACGAGGGCAACGAGGAGGTAGCCCGCGTGGGCAATGCTGGAGTATGCAAGCATCCGTTTGATGTTTGTTTGTGAGATGGCCACAATGTTGCCGACTGTCATGGTTAACACGGCAAGCACCCAAATGGCTTTTTGCCATTCGTAGTGGGATGAGCCGAAGGCCGTTAAGAAGATACGCATAAAGACGGCAAATGCGGCTGCCTTGGGGCCTACGGACATAAAGGCTGTTACTGAGGTTGGCGCGCCTTCGTATACGTCAGGCACCCATGCGTGGAATGGCACTGAGGCGACCTTGAATCCGAGGCCAACAATTATCAGCCCCATACCCATAAGGAGCAGCGGATCTTTGACACCGCCTTTTCCCGCAATGAAGCAGGCTATTTGCCTGAGATCAATCGTACCGGTTGCGCCATAAATAAGAGAAATGCCGTACAATAAAAAGCCCGTGGCAAAGGCACCCAGGAGAAAGTATTTCAAGGACGCCTCGTTGGAGATGAGTTTTGAACGCTTGAAGCCGGTAAGGATGTAAATGCTGATGGACATGACCTCCAGGCCGATGAAGATATTAAGCAAATCAGCGCCGGACGCCATGAGCATCATGCCTATGGTGGAAAACAGGAGGAGTGCGTAATATTCTCCGTGATTGATATCTTCCCGCTTGATGTAGCTGTGTGAGATCAAGATTACCAGCCCTGTGCTGAGCAAAAACAGGATGTTAAAAAACAGCGAGTAATTATCGATGATAAAGGTCTCGTTGAACGAAAAGAGCGTTGTCGCCGTGGAATTTCTTGATACGATGGCGGCAATGACGATACCGGCCAGCGAGAGGTAGGCCAGGAGATTCTTTTCCCCTAGCTTTCTTGCAAACATTACGTCCACCACAAGCACGATCATACCAAAACCGGCTAAAACCAGGATGGGCAGGATACTCAGAATATTAAATGTCATTATGGAAACATTGGTCATAGTTGCGTTGCCTTATAAATCGTAATTTTCAACACGCCCTTATTAATCACACTTCTCATTGCAGAACCTGAAATTTCTATTTCAATAACATTATTTCGATCTCATGCAACACTTCTTTTAAAGAATGCACTTTTGATGCCACTACCTTATTACCAATCTCATGCTTGTGGTGAGGAAACGATTCTACATTTCTAAAATGTGGTGCTACATCGTACCTGAAGATAAGTGTACTTTCAATATCTTCGTAGTGGTATGAATATTGGTATTTTTCAATCGTATCCCCAACATCTACAAATTCCATGAAATACAAAACCGAATTATCGGTAAATTTAATAGTACCCTTTACTATCCCGATATGAAATGACCGTTTGTCTTTGAAAAGGTCATAACTGTGAATGAAAGGACACGATATGATATCGTTTTCTATATTGCCGAAATAGTCTTCAATTAGCAAACTTCAGCCTCTGACAAATCCTTGAAATTTCTTTCTAATTTCTTCAGCGTCTCTACTTCCCCCGCCCACTCGATGTATTCCATGTTGTCACCCATTTCCCCCAATGAATATTTTTTATAAAAAGTTTCGCTATCAATCTCGAATGTATCTTCGTAACTTTTCAGATTTTTCTTCGTTTTTTTTAGTCCAATAGTAATGAACTTGACCTCATTTTCCAGCGCACCTTTCACCAGCATCTTAAATTCTTCCGTATAACCGGAACTTATAATTATTTTTGACATAAATCTTTTCCTACCACTCAGTTTTAGACTCAGGGACTACATCTATCTTTGGAACATCAATGCCCGGTAATTGCGAAAGGGTCCCGGTCCTTGCCTCTTTCGATACGACATGTGTCTTAATTCCAGCTTGTTTTAAGAGGTTGTTTACCGATGCGTCCATCTTTCTCAAAAACGAGTTAGGGTAGATGCCTATCCAAAAAATCAAAACAATGATGGGGATTAAAATGACGATTTCCCGCTTGTTTACATCTTTTAACGTCTTGTTTTCCTCATGGGTGATTTCCTGGAACATGACCCGTTGGAACATCCACAACATATAGACGGCCGCAAGGATAATGCCTGACGTTGCGATAGACGCGTAAAGGACGTTCGATTTAAAGGCGCCAACAAGGATAAGGAATTCCCCCACAAAACCATTGAGACCGGGCAATCCTATGGAAGACAGGGTTATTATCAAGAAGAGCGTTGCAAAGACCGGCATCTGCTTGGTCAGGCCGCCGAAGTCGGCGATCAAGCGGGTATGTCTTCTTTCGTAAAGCATGCCGACAACAAGGAACAATGCGCCCGTGCTGATGCCATGATTAACCATCTGGATAATGCCGCCTTCCAATCCCTGCACGTTAAAAGCAAAGACGCCGAGCATGACAAAGCCCAGGTGACTCACGCTGGAGTAGGCAACAAGCTTCTTCAAATCGTCCTGTACCATGGATACCAATGCCCCGTAGACAATGCCCGTGATAGCCATCCACGATATTACGGGGATAAATGCGCGGCTTGCCTCTGGAAACAACGGCAGGCAGAACCGCACAAAGCCGTAGGTACCCATTTTTAGCAGGACACCGGCCAGTATAACGCTTCCCGCCGTAGGAGCCTCCACGTGTGCATCAGGTAGCCACGTGTGGAAGGGGAACATGGGGACTTTTATTGCAAAGGCAAAGGCAAAGGCGAGGAATAGCCAGAATTGAACTGCAAACGATAGTTCAAGATGGTAATATTCCAACAGATTAAAGGTGTATTCACCCGTTGCCCGGTGATTCAGAAAGTACAAGCCAATAATAGCCAGGAGCATGAATACGCTGCCCGCCATGGTGTAAATGAAGAACTTAACGGCTGCGTAAATCCTCCGAGGCCCGCCCCAAACGCCAATGAGGAGGTACATCGGTATAAGCATGAGTTCCCAAAATACGTAGAACAAGAACATATCCAGCGAGATGAATACGCCGAGCATACCCGTCTCCAACACCAGCATGGCAATCATGTATTCCTTCACGTGTTTTGTAATGTGCCATGACGCCAGGATGGAAAGTGGCGTAATGAACGTTGTCAGGAGTATGAGAAAGAGGCTGATGCCGTCGATCCCGACGTGGTACTGTATCCCAAAGGATGGTATCCATTGCAGCTTTTCAACAAACTGCATATCACTGGTACGCGAGTCGAAGCCGCAGTACAAGGGGAGAGAGATAAAAAATACCACGCAGGAAATTATCATGGCGGTAACCCTGACAAGTTCCTGTCTTTTCGTTTCAATCGATAGGATAAAGAATACCCCTATGATTGGAAGAAAGGTGATTAATGAAAGAATAGGCACGGACATCCAAATGCTCCTGAAATACTTTTAACCACGAATGAACACCAAATACTACGCATACTATTTAATCTTGATCTTGAACGTATCCTTTAGTTTCGTTCCTGTAAGGGTAAACTGGATGTTTACATTCCCCTTCTTTTTTGCCGTTACATAGAAGGCTGCTTCTCCATGGGAATCCGTCGTTCCTGTCGTTGTTTTCTTACCATTATCAAACAGCGCCTTCTTACTGTTTCCCATTATCTTAGCAGCGACATCCAAACCTGAAAGGTCACAACTAGCACCGTTTGCAGTTACGGTCACAGTAACTATGCCGTCATCATGGACATGCAGGGTGCTATCACCAGAGGCTTCAAGATCGGTAGACCGGCACTCTTCGTATGTTACCGTAATGGTATCTTGCCCTGAATTGCCCGCAGTATCGGTTGCAATCACCATTATTGTGTTATCGCCAAGTGACAAGTTTATATTTGAAATCGTCCAGGTGGCCGTCCCGTCGGCAGTACCACTCTCACTGTTGCTGCTGCTCCATGTCACTTTGCTTAATGTATTTGAGGCGTCAGAGGCTGTGCCGCCCAGGCTGATCGTACTGCTCGTTGTGGTATAAGTAGCATCGGAAGTGGGGCTGGTAATAGTTACCGTTGGAACGGTTGTATCCACCTCCGACGCGGCATTAAGCAATATAGCCATACCAAGCCCTGCAGAGCCTTTATTCCACTTTGTGTTATCAAATCCACCGAGGTTCAGGAACATTAACTGTTTGCTGAGCTTACCCGTTGGCGTCAGGATCATGTGGTCGCCGAGTCCGGCCTCATCCTGTGCATCAAGCTGAGTTCCGGCTGGCCAGAGGAAATTGACCTGGCGCGCATTTTTGTAACTTTCCCAGTCATCAAAATCCACTTTGGAAGCGTTACCGGTAATAGCCCCGTTGCCGTACATTAGGCGCAAGGGCTTGCCGCTCGTCTGCCCATCGGTCGCATCCTCATAGTAAAGCTTGTATGCAGAGCTTCCGAGCGGCACAAGTACAGGTCCGTGCGCCAGCGGTACTAACGGCTTTGCGCAATTGCTGTTGTCCTTAAGTACGGTCCATGTGCCGTTGTTCAAGGTTGCATAGAAGAGTCCGCTAGTATATTTGTTGCAAGTGTCTTCACCGGTAATCACCATAAAGGTGCCGTTCGCGCCGTCCCATCGCCAATCGGCATTCCAGTCATAACCAATCTTGAATTGCCGTGCGTTGATGAGGGGGTTCGTACCGCGTACGTCAACGAGAAGTGTGGGCGCGCATGGCCCGCCCGTTGCGTAATCGGTTGATCCGATTCCACCGCAATAGGATTGTGTCACACTGTTGTTGAAATCCTGTCCGACAAGGCCGTCTTTACTGTCGATCGAATAAATACGTGTGGTTTTGTTATCCCTAATGTCGCTGGCCTCAAAAAAAGCCCGAATCGTGCCGTTTGTCATTGGTACGGCTTGAATGGAATCAAGTTCATACGCGCCAGTAACCGGGCATGAGTCAATGTTGGTATTAGGGGCACCGGAACATGCGCTACGCAACCCCACCGTGGTAATGGGGGTAAAGGGGAGCTGCGGAATCGATAAATCTTCGCTTTTGCCGCTGGTTGTGGCAATAGCGATACCCTCTCGATTTGTCGCGTTTGTCTTGTAATAATACTGGTACTTTCCGGCATTATCTCCCGCTTCGCTTCCCCAGCGCATTACCCACGACAACACACTGCCTTCATCAACAGTCTTGGTCATATTCTCATATCCGTTACCGGAACCCTGGAGTTGCCAATATTCTTCAGAGGTACTGCCTGTGGAAGACGCCGACGTGGATACACTGCAAGAACTATTGCTGCATGCCTTTACCGTTACCGTATAAGTCGTTGCAGCCTTGAGGCCTTCAAGCAATGCGCTTGCGGCAGAGGCCGATGCGTTCACAGAAACAGAGGTATTCATCACGCTCTCAGTTGCGGTAATAACATAGTGATCAACCGTCTCATCCAATGGTGGAACCCAAGTGACGAAGAGTTGCGTTGAGGAGTAAAACGTTATACTACCGACCGTCTGGGCGCCAACGTTTCTGACAGCAACATTCGACGGCGCAGCATAGCTTCTCAAAGGCATCATAAGTCCGGCGAGTGAAATCAATATAAAACAGCTTGTCGAAATAATATTGCTACTTTTCTTTTCCATGATAACCTCCCTCAAAATAGTAACTCCAGACAAATTAAAAGAAATACGCACCCATCACAAACCTAAAGATGAAATTTCTTTAATATATCGCCCATCTTTACGTCCATTATAGCAAACTCTTTTAATACCCTAACAATGGTACCTACCGCATCTTTATCAATTCTTTCGATTCGATCTTCTATCTGCTCCACCTTCGACTCAAAGGGTCTAACCATCGTGCGCCTATCCCACACGGCAAAACC
>CAYHFB010000021.1:0-7308 GCA_964355695.1 uncultured candidatus Brocadiaceae bacterium | reverse complement strand
CCACCTTCGACTCAAAGGGTCTAACCATCGTGCGCCTATCCCACACGGCAAAACCTATCGTTGCGGCGGTTATTGCGGTGAAGATGGTTGCAAGTATCCAAACAAAATTAAACATTTGATCAAACCGCTTGTCCACCTGTTCGAATCGTTTGTTCATGTCCTCCCGTAATTCCGTAAACCGTTTGTCCACTTGGTCAAATCGCTTCTCAAAGCTATCAAGCCTTGCCTCTATCCTGATAAGCCTGTCCCTGTCTTCAAGCGTAAAAGGGACTTCTCCCGCAATTGCGATTGAGTTTACGCTTAACATAAGAAGTGACAGTATGATTGATTTTTTTAACGGAATCATTTTATAAACCCTTACTTTAGAATTAGATCGGTTGATTGAGACATACCATCATCCGCTAATCGTAAGTATATTTCAAAAGCTTACTCATTCACAGATGAAATCTTTTTAATATATCCCCCATCTTCACATCCATTATAGCAAACTCTTTTATCACCCTTATAATGGTACCTACCGTATCTTTGTCAATTTTTTCGATTCTTTCTTCTATCTGCTTCACCTTTGATTCAAAGGGTCTTACCATCGTTCGCCTGTCCCACACGGCAAAACCAATCGTTGCGGCGGTTATTGCGGTGAAGATGGTTGCAAGTATCAACACAAAGTTAAACATCTGTTCAAATCGCTTGTTCATGTCCTCCCGTAATTCCGTAAACCGTTTGTCCACTTGGTCAAATCGCTTCTCAAAGCTATCAAGCCTTGCCTCTATCCTGGTAAGCCTGTCCCTATCTTCAAGCGTAAAGGGGACTTCTCCCGCAATAGTGGCAGAGCTTACCCATAGCATAAGAATTGACAGTATGATTAGTTTTTTTAAACGAATCATTTTCAACCTCCTGTTTGTAAACGAGGTTCAAGCCCCGTTTCACTTACCGAACACGACAAACACAATGATGAATATACACCCGGCCACGATGTAAAAGGCATAGTTGCGGACGTAACCTGTTTGCGAGAGGCGCAAAACACTGCCAACGCCCCTGACAAAAACGGCAACGCCATTTACCGTGCCATCAATTAACTGAGCATCCACACGTTTCCATAACAGCATGGATATTTTTTTAATGGGGTTCACAAAGAGCGCATCGTAAATCTCATCGACATAGTATTTGTTAAGCAACAGCTTGTATATCAGGCTAAATCGCTCCGACAGCTTTTTCGGCAATTCAGGACTTTTGATATACATCAGATACGCAAGATAGATGCCCGCAATGGCAATACCGGTGGAAATGACCATCATCAGGTACGGGAGGCACGCCGCATGGCTTCCACACGCTTCTGCCCCGTGCGTTTCAACGTGACCATGCCCTCCGAACACTGGAGATAGAAATCCGTTAATAGCGCTTGCACCCGGAATGCCCAGGAATCCGCCGAGTAACGCCAGAACTGCAAGTATCTTGAGAGGAACCGTCATGTTCTTTGGCGATTCGTGAAGGTGCTCCATCACGTGGTGGTCTACCCGCGATTTGCCGTGAAACGTCATGATAAGCAATCGGAACATGTAAAAGGCGGTAAAAAGGGAAGCCAATGCGCCAACCGCCCAGTAGATGAAATTCCCACGCACAAATGCCTCCAGCAAAATCTCATCCTTGCTGAAGAATCCTGCAAAGGGTGGAATACCCGCAATAGCAACAGTACCGACCAAAAAGGTTCTATACGTAGTGGGGATATGCTTTTTCAGTCCGCCCATTTTCCGCATATCCTGCTCACCCGACAACGCATGAATTACACTGCCGGAGCCCAGGAATAACAATGCCTTAAAAAACGCATGGGTCATGAGATGAAACACCCCGGCTGTAAAAGCACCAACCCCGCAGGCCAGGAACATGTACCCAAGCTGACTAACCGTAGAATAGGCCAGCACCCGCTTAATATCGTTCTGAACCAAACCAATTGATGCGGCAAAGAGTGCCGTAGCCGCTCCAATACACGCTACAACGGTCATGGTAAAGGGTGATAGCATAAAGAGGACATTGCATCGCGCAATCATATAGACGCCCGCCGTCACCATCGTAGCCGCATGGATAAGCGCGCTCACCGGCGTGGGACCTTCCATGGCGTCTGGAAGCCACGTGTACAATGGTATCTGCGCCGATTTGCCCGTTGCGCCCATGAACAGGAGCAAGGTAATGATCGTCACGGTAAAACTCCCAACGGCAATGTTTCCTTGTGACGCCGCATGGAATACCTCCCTAAAGTCAATAGCGTGGAAGGTAGTGAAGATTAGCATGATGCCGAGCGCAAATCCAAAGTCACCGACGCGATTGACGATAAACGCCTTCTTTGCCGCATCCGACGCCGACTTCTTTTCAAACCAGAAGCCGATGAGCAGGTAGGAGCAGAGTCCAACGGCCTCCCATCCAATAAACATAAGGAGGAAGTTATTGCCCAAAACAAGCAGGAGCATGGAAAAGGTGAATAGGTTCAGGTAGCAAAAGTAACGATGGTATCCCTTGTCATGGTGCATATAACCAATGGAGTAGATGTGGATAAGGAATCCTACCCCGGTAATAATAAGGATCATAAGGGAGGATAAGGGGTCTACCAGCAAACCCGCCGCCGCCTTAAACGAGCCGGATTCAATCCAGTTGAACAGTTGTTTTTCAAAAACACGCGATTCGGGCGGCAGTTGCAAAAGACCGAAAAATACCAGGATGGAAACAAAAAACGACATTCCAATCGCCCCGCACGCAATGTAGTCAACAGTTTCCTTGCGGAGCTTCTTGCCGAAGAGACCGTTAATGGCTGTTCCAATTAAGGGGAACAACAAGACTAGTGAAATAAGATTAAGCATATTACAGAGAACCTAACTTGGTTATGGACTAAAGAAGTTTTTCTCGTTCCCAAGCTCCAGCCTGGGAATGTACTTGTACCGGAAGCTCCTGCTTCGTTTTTTTCGGAAGAGGCTCAAATCAGAGCTTTTGTCGTAACCCCGTTCCCAAGCAGGAGCTTGTGAACGAGACGGGAAACCCTACCACTTCATGATATTCATATCATCAATATTTACCGTTTCCTTGTTTCTGAACACGGCCACAATTATTGCCAGGCCAACAGCCGCCTCGGCTGCGGCAACCGTCATAGTAAAAAACACAAACATTTGGCCTTGCATTGAATGAAGGTGATAAGCAAAGGCCACAAACGATATATTTACGGCGTTGAGCATCAGTTCGATACACATAAATATCACGATGGCATTCCTGCGTATCAATACGCCGACGACGCCCAGCGTAAAAAGGATTGCGCTCAACACAAGGTAATGGGTAATGGTAATCATCTTATAATTTCCTCTTAGCCAGCATAATAGCGCCAATAGCCGCCACAAACAGCAGGATGGACGTCACTTCAAACGGCAGCAGATAATCGGTAAACAACAGGTTGCCGATCAATTGGGTATTTCCAATGCTTTCAATGTGGGCAACGGTATATACGTCTTGCTTCCCTTGCAGTAGTTTCGACTTCAGAATAATGAAGATAACGGTAAGCAGCCCAATTCCCATAAGAATCGCCGGTATTTTTCGAAAAGGAAATGAATGCTTTGATTCTTCATCGCCCTTTACGCTGAGCAACATAATAACGAAAAGGAAAAGCACCATTATGGCGCCTGCATACACAATCATCTGGACTGCGGCGATAAATTGCGCTTCCAATAAAATATACAACACCGCAATGCACACCATCGTCTGGATCAGATACAACGCGCAAAAGACGGGGTTTCTCTCAAATATAAGAAACACCGCTGCAAGTACCGCAATTGTTCCGACAATGTAAAATAAGTATGATTCCATGAGTAGTATACCGGTGTTTTGTACACCTCTAAAAGACGTTTGCGTTGTTGGATTTCAAAATCCAACTTTTAGTGAAAAGGGTTTTACCCATAAGAGAAATAATTACACAAAGGCACTAAAGAATTACCAAAAAGATAAATTGCGATAAATCTTTGTGCCTTCGTGTCTTTGTGTGAGAAAATAGAAAATTCTTCTCTTCCGACTCGATCGGGTTAGGAAATCCAGGCAAATGGTTCTATCCCTCCACCTTGAACATCCCCATACTTGAATTGTAAACCATATTGCTTCTCCACTTCTATCACAATTCGGTGGGAGTTCCTAACGTATTTCTCTATATCATGCGAAGCTTCTTCATCCAGACGTTTCAGCGTTTCGTATCTGGCTTTTAGTAAATGGTTAGTTATCATCACTCACCTCCGTAAACAGTTCTAACGGTGTAACGATTTCAGGGGTAAGCAAGCTCAATCGGGCATTAATAATACGCATGTGTTGTTTTTTGTTAGCATTACCCAAGTGATTACAATTCCAAGTCAGTAAGAAATCCATCTTGAAGAATGACGCATAGGCTAAATGTAAAGCATCACCTTTTAGTACGCGAGGCATTAAGTGATTATCCAAATAAACTTGTGCAATTTCAACAATATGCTCATCCAGTGGAGGCACATGAATCTAGAATGCGCATTCTATTATCCTTGTTTTGTTGGGGTTCCCCCCCCTGCTTAGTTCTGTGATCGTTTCCTCCGAAATCCAAAGGGCAATCACGAGATTGCCATCCGCGCCCGGCGAATTACTTCGTCTGCGGACATTTCGCAAACCAATCCCCGCCCCATCTCATCCAGACGATGCTCCGCCTCATCAACCCACAACGCCTCAATTTCCACTTCGGGCAACTCGTCGAGGTTTTCGACAATCCATTTTGCAAGCGCAGCACGGTACTTCAAATCCAGCTTCTTGATCTCAGCTTCAAGCTCCTTGAGGCTCACAAGGTACTCTTTTTCAGCAAATTCCTCTTCCTCGCAAGGCCTAACAGCTTCTCTTTATCGAATACCTGATTGTTCTTGTAGGTAGACAGTTCGAAGGTGTCACGAAGGATGATGGCCCTTACGGGACATGCCTCTTCACAAAACCCACAGAAGATGCACCGGAATGCATCCAGCTCGTACGTCTTTGGATATCTTCTGTGTGTCTCGTCTTCCGCGCCTTCCACATAAATGCAACCGGATGGGCACGCCTTGGCGCACAATCCGCACGCGACACATTTTTCCCTGCCGTCCTTTCCGATTTGCAATTCAGGCAACCCGCGAAACCGCGAGGCAAGCTTCGGCCTTACCTCCGGGTATTGGACGGTTGCGCACGTACTCGGATTCAGAAATCGTTTAAGGGTAAGCGCTAAACCTTTAATTAATGGAAGTATCATATCATCCTCTGATAACCATGATAAGGCCAGTAAGCAGGATATTGAAGAACGAAAGCGGCAACAGGAACTTCCACCCGAAGTACATCAGTTGATCGTATCGCAGCCTCGGATACGTTGACCTGATCCAAATAAAGAAGAACAAGCAAGCCGACAATTTGATCATAAACCATACCAGCGGCGGTAAGAAAGGCCCTTGCCACCCGCCCAAGAAAAAGGTTACCGCAACGGCGGACACCGAAATCATATTGGCATATTCGGCCATAAAGAACGTGGCAAACTTCATGCTGCTGTATTCCGTATGATACCCTGCCACCAGTTCCGTTTCCGCCTCCGGCAAGTCGAATGGGCAACGGTTTACCTCGGCAATAGCGCTTGCAGCATAAATAAAGAATCCCAGCGGCTGCAAGACGATATTCCATAACGATGACTGACCTTTTACAACGTCTACAAGGCTCAGCGAACCGGTAAGCATTACCACTCCGATAAGGGACAGTCCAAGGGTTAACTCATAGCTGATCATTTGAGCAGAAGACCGTATACCGCCCAGCAACGAATACTTATTGTTTGACGCCCACCCGGCCATGACGATGCCGTAAATGCCTAACGATGATACCGAAAATATATAGAGAAATCCCACGTTGATATCAGTAATTACCAGGTCAATACTACGCCCGAAAATGGTTATCGTGTTCCCAAATGGAATAACGGCAAAGGTGACCAGAGCTGGAACCACCGTCATTATTGGAGCCAGAACAAAAAGAAGTTTGCTGGCCTTTTGCGGGATAATGTCCTCCTTGAAAAGCAGTTTTATCCCGTCGGCGATAGGTTGCAGCAATCCGTGAGGCCCAACCCGCATAGGACCAAGCCGCACCTGCATGTGTGCCATGATCTTCCTCTCAAACCAGATCATAGCAATTACCATGAACTGGACTGCCCCAAAGACAAGGAGTACCTTTACACTGGCAATAATGATAAAAATTAATAATTCTTTGTTCATAGTTTAATTACGTAGGGCAGGCATCGCCTGCCGAAAACCGCCGCTCCATTTAATAACAACACACTCTCCTGCACGGCACAATGTTTTCTATCGCTTGCAGCACTTGTTTCACATAACGGGACACACGCCGAAACCAGCCTAGAATAGGGCAAACACAGCCTACCCTTATTACCCAGAATACCCTGTTATTCCAACATATTTATCAGTTCAGCTTTAGACAAATTATTCCACAAACTTGCCTTTGTCATGATATCGCTCAATGTTCCCTTTGCGACGGACTTATTGATTCGGGATTGTAACGTTGTGTTCGCCTGACATTGCAACCTTTCTCATTCTGATATGACTCCCTTTTTGCCTGATTACTTGATAGCTTAGTCTTTCAAGTACCTTTACGAGTCGTTGTCCGCTAACTTGTGGCAACTTGGGGGACACCGCTAATCTCCATTTCGGACATTATAAGTATCTCTATTGTCTTACCATTGGCTAATTCGTCCTCAAAATGTAAAGACACAGCCTCTTTTATATTTTTGAGTAATTCATCATAAGTACTACCTTGGGTAAAGACGTCTTCCGTTGTTCCCCGCGCGCACCAAGATTCACCATCAAAGTATGTTTCCATTTTTACCAACATATTGCAATATCCTTAAAACACGGTTCTCCCTTACTTAATGAGCGCTTTGCAAATACAGCCCAAAAAAGGGTAAAGACATTCTAGCATACCACTGACACCTTCACTTTTACATCATACCCAAGTTTCTGCAGGTAATTGTAACAGTCATCCCAACTGAGGCCGAATTCGCGCACGTCTGCAAGGCCAATTTGTGCAGTAATCTCTCTTAAGAGTTCAAAATTTTCATCCTCAAAATCAGACTCATTTATCATTTCCTCAGCCCAGTCTACAAGCTCAGCCAAGTCTATGCTCCTGTTTATATACTTAATCAGCATATTTGCAAGTATCTTTTTTGTTATAATCATTGCAATTTCTGTAACACACCCACCGCTAGCCCCTCACAGCCACTATTTTGCCGTAACGAAGAGGAGTCTACGCAATCGG
>CAYHFB010000020.1:0-18997 GCA_964355695.1 uncultured candidatus Brocadiaceae bacterium | reverse complement strand
ACCGCATTTGGGAAAAACACAGAGTCGATGTTGCCAGTCTGGTCATTTTGTGCGACGACGAACAAAACTACAGACCCAACAAGTATAAAAAGGGAATTTGGGGCTGTGAGCTGAATTTTACCTTTCCGATTGTCAAGCTACTGGATTTTGCGGAAAATTGGGCTAAACTGGAGAATGACGGTAACCCATTTGCCATGGTTGTCATGGCTCAACTAAAAGCAAAAGAAATAAAGGATGGACAACAACGGAAATACTGGAAATTACGTTTGACCAGGATGCTGTATGAACGAGGCTACGTGAAACAGGATATTATAGACCTGTATTGTTTTATCGATTGGCTGTTGGTTTTGCCGGAAGATTTAGAAAAAGAATTTATCCGGGAACTATGTGAGTTTGAAAAGGAGAAGACCATGCGATATGTGTCGAGCATTGAGCGGTTAGGATTCCAAAAGGGTATGCAGCAAGGCGTGCAGCAAGGTGTGCAGCAAGGTGTGCAGCAAGGTGTGCAGCAAGGTGTGCAGCAAGGTATGCAGCAAGGTATGCAGCAAGGTATGCAGCAAGGTGTG
The DNA here is from genome assembly GCA_964355695.1 of uncultured candidatus Brocadiaceae bacterium. Classification (GTDB taxonomy): domain Bacteria; phylum Planctomycetota; class Brocadiia; order Brocadiales; family Brocadiaceae; genus JACVXV01. Next base: position 18,431 of record CAYHFB010000020.1, on the reverse strand, counting down.
CAGCAAGGTATGCAGCAAGGTATGCAGCAAGGAGAGTCAACAATGCTGTTTCGACAGATGGCAAGAAAGTTTGGCCAGGTTAGCGAAGAAGTAAAACAAAAAATTGAAGCAGCGGATAGCGACACCCTTCTCGAATGGGGCGAAAAAATCTTAAACGCTTCCACCATTGATGCTGTTTTTCATTGAACGGTGTTGGCATAGAGTGTTGATATTTTTCGATTTGTGGAAATTGCGAGGGTTGGAGTAAAACCATTAATAGCTATGGAAAACATCAAACAAGCTTCTGATAAAACAAGTGTTGATAAAAGAAGCGGCTCATTATTTAAAAAGTTATTTCAGAAAAAAGAAGTAGTCAAAGATTCCTCCGCGGTCGGGAAAGGCCGTGTTTCGCTAAGAGAAATTGATCTTTCCTTTAAGTATAGCAAGGAAGATATTGAGGCGATGGAGACGGCAAAGGCAGATGTTTTGCAAAAAACCGAGGAATCTTTGCAGGAGATAGAACGGCTGAAAAGCGAGTATGATCAATTGCAAGCAGACCTCGACGTTGTGCAGACCGAAAGTACCAAGCTCGCACTCAGCTTGGGTGATCTGAAAGAGACGGAGAAAAATCTTTATTTTGATGAAAAGATGGCACAGGACGTTGTTATGTTTATGATAAATGAACAAAAGACTTTTCAGAAAAAAGTGGATGGAAGTAACAAAACGTTAGAAGCCTCCGAGAAGGAGCTTGAGGCCGTTAAAAGTGAGTATTTATTCACAAAGGGCGAGTGTGACTGTATTGTGGAAAAAGCAGATTATCTTACGGATAAACTGAATACCGCAGTACATATCAAGGGCATTACGCACGGTAAATTGATAACGTTCCTGGATGAACTCAAACATATTCGCGATAATATGGCGGAAATTCATAAAAAGTCAAAAGTGAAGTATTACATAAATGAATAGGAGGGCATTAACGTGGCAGCAAAATTTAGCGCTAATTTGAGAAGTGACGACGTAAAGGAGCAACACTCTAAACCCTTGTTTACCGGTAACACAAGTGGAACTCTCGGCATTGAGGAGTTAGTGCTGGAAGGACGTCGCGAGATAGGCGGTTATGAAGGGGTGAAAGACGTTTCACGCGTAATGTCAGAGATACCATCTTCCGAAGTTACTGTCTTTCTAAAAGGAAGGATCGGTAATCTTACGGTTGAGGGTACTATCAATGCGATGTACATGATTATAAAAAATATGGAAAAGCAGCTTACCAGTGTGAATGATATTAACGCTTCATTAAAAAAAGATTTGAAAGCTGCGAGAGAAAACGAGGATAAGGCTTGCAAGGAAAATGATGCAATAAAAACTAAATTACGCGCCATAGAAGAAACGATGCCTCTTAAGGAAGATATTGAACGAAAGTATCAGCAGGTGTTGGCTGAACTGAATAAGAATAAAGAAATGATTCAGGATTTGACCAAAGAGAAACAGGCGTTGGAGTTGGAGACAAATCATATTCGGCAGGAGATGGTAAAGCTTGAAGAAGAAAAAAATGACACCCTGAAATATGCATCTTCTTTCGAATCAAAGGTAAATGCCATGGTTGAAATGATAAGCGACTATAAAGAGTTAATTAATAGCTTGCAAAATGACAATGCCTGCATGGAAAGTGATTTGGCGGCGCTTGAGAATGAGAAAAGTGTTATAGAATTTGAACTGAAAGAGGCGAAGGATGCCTTTGAAGAAATTTATTCTGAGTTGGCGGGTGTTAAATCGAAAACAAAGAATTATTTTAGGGATTCAAAATGAAAACATCTCAGAATAGGGAAAAAAAGACAAGCGCGGATGAAACGTCTAATATCCATTTGGAATGGGAGAGGCTTAAGCACCTTATTCCTGAAGTGGAGAATAACAATGAGAAATCGAAAAGTATAAAAGATGATATTTTGAAATTGATTGATGGAAAAAATACCTGCGAAGATGTTGTAAAATCGCAGGGTATACTTTCGGAAAATGGCGCAATCTTTATGCTTTTAAAATACGAAAGGGATGGTGTTATCGGCTGTATCAGACCCCTTGAAAAGTTTGAGAAGATACTGTTTGAAAAATCTACTGCGGAAAAACATCTTGAACAAATCTGTCTGGAAAGGGATAGGCTATTACAGAAAGTAGCAGAGAAAAGGGAACAATTCCAGAATGACGGCAACCGGTGCAAAGATTTGGAAAATGAGGCATTTTCCCTGAAGGAAAAGATCCGAATTGCCAGTGAAAACACAGATAAACTACATAAAAAACACAAGGAAGTCCTGGACTCTTTGAATTATATTGTAGGCGACGATGCATACAGGAAGAAACGAAAAGAAGACGTTGAAAAGGCGATACACATGATTAAGGCTGAGATCGGATTTCTCAGTGATGAACGAGCGTCGGCAATGGAAAGAATTAAGGAACTTGAAAATAAGATAGAAGACGTTATTAATCAGAATGACGCTGTTTTGCCGAAAATAAACATTTATAGAAGCGTGGTAAGAGGGGCATATAAAACCCTTCGTGAAATACAAACCCGTTCAGAGTATGCAATAAAATAAGAATGATGACACCATGTGGATAATAATTCAAAGATTGAGTTTGGTTTTATTAACGGCGATTTCGATGGACCAGATACTTGGTGTGTTTTCTTCGAATCATATAAAACCCGACAAAATATATAGTATATCAGAGGTTGCAAAAATGCTTAAGGTTAAGACGGATATTGTTCGTATATTAATCAAAAGGGGCGATTTAAAAGCGCGCAAATTACATGGAAAATACAAAATACTGGGTCAGAGCATAAAGGATTTCCTGCAACTATGAAACAATCTAATTATATAACTGACAGAGTTAAATATTTTACCATTGCGGATATCTCCCGGAAAATCAAGAGTGATATTGCCTATCTCCGTAAGCATTTAAATATTATTGGGGAAGAATATGAGGAGAAACTGGTCGCGGATATAGAAAAGTTTTTATTGAATGACGTTGCCAGGGAAGTAAAACTATGCATCTATGATCCGGTGCAAAATAATAAAGTGTATATTGAGTATTGCTATAGGGTCGAATCGTCCTCCGCTTACTCATCGGAAGAGAAAACAGATAATCAGGTCGAAATCTGGAATTTTCCGGAAACTAGTGTTTTTGACATATTTATCTACTTTACCGTAAGCTTTGAGGCACTACAGCCTGAAACGCAAAGAAGCCTACTCAAAGATTTTAATCTGGATTGGTATGATGTTGATTTTAACCTTAAATACAGCAAAAAGCAAAAGCGTAAAATTACCGGCATTAGTCGTTTTAAAGAGGCTTTTGTAAGCAGGTACATATATGAGTCTCCTGCAGTGGAAAGACGGAGTCCCGCGCCCAAGCGCATTGAAACCGGCAGCGTAGCCGTAAAAAAACCGGACCCCGTAAATACCGACAAACTTGAACCTCTTGAAAAGAAAATGATGGAGGCCATGGCGACAGGCCATAAATTGAACTACGTGGTTTATCATGACATGGACGGCGTTACAAAGTCCATTGTCCGTATATTACGCAGACAAAATAAGATTCCCATCAGATGGAGTTTATCGCGCGGCTTTGTCGTTGAGGATTCGTCAAGCCGTCATGAAGCAGGATATACCGCAGGGAAACTCGACATTCGTAATCCTGCAGAAGCCTTAAATTTCGTCATAGAAAATGAAGATGAAAGGGTTTCGTATATATTTGAAGATTTCCATCATCATCTCGAAGGCGTATCTGCAATGAATACCAATGTCGCGGAAATAAGGTCACTTATCAGAGATTTGTCCAGGAATTTAGTCCGCAGGAGTGAGCGTGTATTTTTCCTGTCGCCATCTGATAATTTGCCGATGGAACTGGCACCTCTGTTTAATCAGTTAAAGCAGGAAACCGTTGGGAACGACAATTCTTTTTTTAATAAGTTTGGCTGTATTCTGACGGATGTCTCACTGTGTTCAAAAATCAAACCGTTAATTGGAAAAGACGACAAGATTAAACGGATCATTCAGGTTTTATGCCGGATGGAAGCGAACAATCCCTTGCTGGTCGGACATGCCGGCGTAGGTAAGACGGCTTTAGTTGAAGGGTTGGCTTCTAAAATCGCAAATGGACAAGTACCTTCGAACCTGGCAGGAAAGGCCATCTTTTCTCTCAATTTGAATGCATTGGTTGCTGGTTCCAAATACAGGGGTGATTTTGAGGAGCGTATCAACAGGCTTTTGGAAGAAGTAAAATCGCGCCGCGGGAACATGATAGTATTTATTGATGAAATACATACCCTTCTCGGTGCAGGTTCTGCTGAAGGGGCGTCCGGGGCTGAGGATATACTGAAACCGGCGCTAGCACGGGGTGATTTCCCCTGCATCGGAGCTACTACCTATGAGGGATATGAGTGTTTAATTCGCGACCCTGCTTTGGCCCGGCGGTTCCAGAAACTAGAGGTTCCTCCTGCTACCATAGAAGAGGCAAAAAATATTTTATTGGGAATTAAACACATTTTTGAGAGACACCACGAAGTGAAGATTTGCGAAGAGGCAATTGATGCTGCCGTGCGGCTTAGTGATAAACATATTCTTGGTCAGTCCCTGCCGGGCAAAGCGATAAAGCTGCTGGACAGCGCCTCGGTATATGTTAAACTGGAAGGCCGCCAAACCGTTCTTCCAAAGGATATTGACTATGAGATAAAAATGGATAACGGATCATGAGCAACTTTCATATTTCCAACACACTGCGGCAGGTAGTTGTTTTTGCGACACTTGCATTGGCCAGCGGCGCAATGTTTTATGAAACGGTTAATGATTATTTTCATAAACCGGGTACTCGATCGAATATGCCTCTCATGTCGATGGAATTTGATGATAATCAATCGAAAAAAATTGTGGAGGCGCACTGGCAGGGAATGGAGGCGGTTCCACTTACCTGGGAACTTGCCGCCAAATTGAATATCCCTTTGGATGAGAAAGGGGTGCTGATTGATGAAGTGACCCTGGCAGCCGCAGATAGCGGTTTGAGGGGAAAAGATATTATTAAATCGGTTAATGGTGTTCAGGTAACTAATATTAATGAATTTTACGCTAGTACCAAAAATGTTAAAAATCTAAATACGGTGGCTATTGAGGTTAAGAGAGATGACGAAATACTGGTAATAAATCTGTCTGTCCCTGATGAACTTGGATTTGCCCAACTGGAATCTGCGCCGATGATATTGCCGGGAGCAATCCCGCCTCACCGATATAGAGGGCCATGTACTGATTGTCATGCGATAGGTTATACAGGGCATATTACGCCGGACCCTGACATGGTGACACTTGTTCCTCCTCCTATAAGTATGATGACGAAGTGTCCTCACCGATACAGGGGTGAGTGTACGCTCTGTCATGTAATTAAATAGGCGATGAAGGCGCATTACGTATAAATTTGACATGGAGACCAGTCGGAATAAAGGTTGGCTTGGTCTGAAAGTATAAAATGAAATGTGAAATAAATAAAAGCCGGTTTCGGGGCTTATGTTTGGCGATTTTTGGTGTTTGTATTGCGCTGGTAATTTTTGCGCTTTTTGTCAATAAAGATCCGAGCCGTTATGTTGCCGGTATCGTGACAAATCATAGCATCCCCCGTGGTGGTAATAGCGTTTCCATATCACAGGGGTTTCGCCTTTTCCTGCTTGGTACTTTTTCCGGGATTATAGGCGGCCTGATGGGTATGGGTGGCGGCGTAGTTAAAGTATATGGACTGTACATAATATTTGGTCAGGGTCTCTTGCTTGCGAGATCTGTTTCAATCATAACCAATGTTTTTATTTATGGCACGGCATCATACAAACATTTAAAGACAAGAGGATTGGTGATTAAGGATGTTGTGGAATTAATGATCCCCGGAGCCGTTCTCGGTTTGGTTTTCGGCTTTCTTTTTGGAAATATCATATCGGTTGCCTGGTTAAAGACCTTACTGGGGTTATTTGCAATTTACTGCGGATTGAGTATGCTGAGAAAAATATATATCGGTAGATCGACCGGCAATGCAGATTTGAGGCATTACGACCCAATGAAGTATAAAACAGAAAGTAAATCTAATGTTGCGGGGGCTGGTTTTCCCATGGGGGCCGTTATGGGTTTGTTTGGTATTAGTGGTGGGGTTTTTGGAATACCGTATCAAATGCGTTTCTTGAAAATGCCCATAAAGCATGCTATTGCTAATACTTCCATGACGTCATTGGTTGCGTCACTCATTGCCATACCACTGATATTTTGGCATGAAAGTACCCATGGGCATGGTATAGCCAAACCAATTATTATGGCATTATGGATAGTTCCCGGTAATATTGTTGGTTCCATGCTGGGATCGCACCTGACAGGCGTTTTGCCGGAGAATTTTATTCGTGTTTGTTATGTATTTATTATGTTGGTAATCGGTATTCAATTATTCTTTTAGCAATAGTTTTAGATAGAATTAGGAGATTTGACTTATGAAGCATATTATCTTCGGCCTTGTTGCTGTTTTAATGGGTATTTGGGGGATTATTGTCTGGTGGGATCCGTTTGGCGCTGTTATGCGAGGCCTTGTACCCTTTCTGTTGCTCATGTTTGGTATTATCGCCATTTTGGCTGGCCTGCAAGTCCAGCAGGCGTCTGAGAAAGAGGACAATGTTGCGGATGACGAGGTAGAGGAGAAGGAAGGGGAAAAGGAAGAAGAATAGGCGTCCTGGGCCGAGACCATAGCAGTCTTGAGAATAAAGCTTCTGATTGTATAATGTCATACTACACACAAAAGAGGAGGTATTTTTGTGAAAAATATAAAAGGAATATATAATTCCTGGATGGGTGTTGTCGCAATAGCACTTTTGATAATACTTATTATTTATGCGCTTTTCTCCGCTACAAAGACCAATCGAAAGATTGCAGAAATGGCTGAAGACAATGCCGAAAAGCGAATGGATTTGCAAGAACAGCAAAAAGAAGGACAAGTACAAGGAAAACGAAATGTTATCATTAAAAAGGGACAGAAAACCGTCATATTTTAGTTTTTTAAGGTAAGAGCGTGATAGACCTGCAACCGGGAGTATTGAGTATGTACATTTTTCTATAATTAACTATGTGCCTCTATGTGCCGGTGAGTGGTAATCTCATAGGCATGTTATGATGAGAGCATAATTTCATTAATGTATAAAATTGGAAATTACGCGGTCTGTTTAAGAATTTATTTTAACGTTCTAAACAAAAGGAAAGGAGCCTGTCTTGCCAACAATATTAAACGATGATGTTTTTCGTAGGAAGAATCAAGAGACAAGCGGAAAAGACAAAGTTGATAAAATAATGGATACGATGACAGCACCATCAGTCGTTACAAACCAGATGGGGAAAAAACATAGTTTGCTGATAATTGATGACGAGCGTGATATTGTAGATCAATTATATGACTATTTCAGGAAAGATTATACGGTATTCAGGGCTTATGATGGCAAGGAAGCCCTTGACATTTTTGACAAAAACGAAATACACCTGGTAATGACCGACCAGCGCATGCCGAAAATGCAGGGTACTGAAATATTAACGGTAATAAAAGAAAAGAAGCCAGAGGTCGCACGATTTCTTATGACGGGTTATACGGACCTGGAGGTTGCCATTAAGGCAATCAATGATGGGAACATTCATCGCTACCTGCAAAAACCACTGAACTTTGATGAATTAAAAGGTATCATCGAAGAGGGGTTGAAAATATACGCTGATCATGCAGACATGAAAACTGCCATAGCGCGAAAAAAAGATGAAGTATTGGGGAGGGTAAAAAAGACATTATCTCTGGCTCATGATGTTGAAAAGAATAAAAACCTGCTTGAAAAAGAACTGCAGGCTGCCAGAGAAATCGAAAGCAAAATGCAAGTTGAGTTGCAAGCGAGGATTCGTGCTTTTGAAAAAGAAAAAACCAATACGGATGATGAGTTAAAGGCCTTGCACGATAAGGTTGCCGTTGTAACGGGGGAACTTACTCGGTTAAAAACGGAAAGCACTAATAACATCCGCACGCTTCTGGAAAAAGAAAAACTCTCCGGTAGCGAAAACAAGAAACTCAATGAAAGAATAAAAGACCTTGAAGCAAAGCTTTCATCGGGTAATGATACCGTAAAAAACCATAAAAATGAAATAGACAATTTAAAGAAAGAACTTTCGTCTACTGAGAAATTAGAAAGCAAATTACTTAGGGATAATGAATTAAGTAGTGCAAAATTTGAAAAAGAAAAAGCTGCTGCGAATAAAGAGTTGCAAAAACTGCAAGAGAAGGTTGATGCTTTAACGGATAAACTTGACAATGCAAAGACAGATGCAGCAAGTACGAAACAAACTTATGAAGAAAAACTGAAACAAATAAGTATTGAGCGCAATGAGCTTCTTGATAACGTGGAAAGCCTGGAAACTCAACTTGCAGGGTCTAGCACCTCCCTGCAAAATGCTAAAGATGAAATAGATAGTATAACGGCTGCATTACAGGAAACAAGGGATATGGCAGAGCAGTTACGCAAAGAAAATGAAATCAATACCAGGGGATATGAAAAAGAAAAAGCTGTTTCAGAGAAGGAACTTCAAAAATTAAGAGATAAGGTGGAACTCTTAACGGCCAGCCTTACCGACTTCAAGGCAGAAACGGTAAACTTGAAACAGATGCACTCGGAAAGAGTCAAGGACCTGAGTGGTGAACAGAGGGAAGTGCTGAAGCAAGTAAAAGACCTCGAAACGAAACTCTCTTTGACGGAAAAGACGGTGGTGGGTTATAAAGGGGAAATAGACAAACGTAATGAAGAACTGCAGGTGGCCAGGAAGTTAGAAAGTGATTTGCGCAATGTAATAGCGTTGAATACCAAAGAGTATCAAAAAGAGAAAGCTCAAACGGAACAGGAAATTAGGACATTAAGTGGGAAGGTTGATGCATTAACGGGCAATCTTGATAAGGCAAAAGCGGATGCTGAGAAAGCACGCCGGATTCACGACGAGGCGGAAGAAGAGATGAGGGTATTGGGCGAGAAGGTTGAGTCCGTAACGGGCGATCTTGAGAAGGCCAGGGAATTAGAAAGTGATTTGCGCAATGAAATAGCATCGAATGCCAAAGCGTATCAAAAAGAGCAAGCCCATGCAGAAAAAGAAATGAGGGCATTAAGCGAGAAAGTTGAGTCATTAACGGGCGATCTTGAGAATGTCAGGAAATTAGAACGTGATTTGCGCAATGAAATAGCATCGAATACCAAAGCGTATCAAAAAGAGCAAGCCCATGCAGAAAAAGAAATGAAGGCATTTAGCGAGAAAGTTGAGTCCTTAACGGGCGATCGTGAGGCTGCTAAGGAATTAGAACGTGATTTGCGCGGTGAAATAGCATTAAATACCAAAGAGTATCAAAAAGAGAAAGCCCATGCAGAAAAAGAAATTAGGGCATTAAGCGAGAAGGTTGAGTCGGCAATGGGCGAACTAAAGAAGGCAAAGATGGATGCTGAGAATTTACGCAGGACTCACGAAGAGAAAGAGTCGCAGTTGTCTCTGGAAAACAGGAATGTACGCAGGAAAATAGAAGAGCTGGAGTCAAAAAATTCATCCATAGATAAAACAGTACACGACAATCAGGGCGAATTGGAAAAGGTTTCAAAAGAACTTGATTCTTCTAAGGCGGATGCGCACCGTATGACTGAACGACTGGAGCAGATTCAGCTTGGTTGTGAAAAACTGGCGGGGTTATTATGATGGATCAAAAGAAACAAAAACAGATAATCAGCGCCATCCGTGAAATCGGCGACAGGCTTTCCACAGCAGCCATTGATCCTCATCATATCATGGAAGATCGAATAAAACTGGCAGAATTGCGTGATGCGTTGGAAACCCTTACTCATGAACAGCAGGAGGTTTTCCATAATCTCAATACATTGGTACAAAGCATACAATCTGTTGATGAGGCTACCGCTGGCCTTGAGCAAAAGAGGATTGCGATAGAAAAATCGGTGGTTTCCCTGGAAAAACTGAAAGCCGGGCTTGAGATAAACGAACGTATGTTCCATCGGGAATCAGAACTTGATCGGGAGATAAGAGAGTTAAGGGATAGCTATAGTAAGTTGCGGGAGCAAACTGCCCCGTTAATTGAAGGGTATAGTACCCTGGAATCGGAAGAAAAAATCGTATCCGAGCTAAAAAACAAGCTTGTTGGTGATCTTGAGTATGTCACAAACACTATTAAAGCCACAACAAAAGAAATAACTGATATTCAAAACCTAAAGAAAAACCTGGAAATACCTATCCGGGAGCTTGAGGACGCCGGGAAAAAAAGCGAAGAGGCTCGTGAACGTCAAAATAAGCTGAAGCAGGAAAAAGAGACGATTGAAAAAGAGATTGAAGAAAATAACCGGGGTAAGAAGAGAACGGAAAGCTTGTCTTTGCTCCTCGAATCCGCGCAAGGTAAAAAGCGTGAACTGGCTGCTGAAATGCAAGCCCTTGAGAAGCATTTGTCGGTTGTCGATAAGGAGTTGAAACAACAACAAGAGGAACTGCGGTATATTAGGCAGGAGCAATCAGACGTAAAGCAGAAAAAAGTTGATTTGGAAATAAAATCCAAAAATCTGCTGGAGGCTCTGGACTCCGTGGCAAAGCTTGAAGATTCTGTAGCAAAAGAAAAAGATGGCGTTGAACGAATAACAAAGGAGACTAAAAAACGCAGAGAAGATGTTTTGCGCACGGAGTTGGAAGTGAAATATCATAAAGATGCTTTAGACGAAGTCATGAAATCCATGGAAGAATAATTTTTTGCGTGGAGCAAAAATGGAAAAAATGGTTATGAAAAACAATCACATAGAGTATAAAGCGCTGGAAGACGTCAGATGGGCGGCAGGGATTATCAGTAAAAAAAGAATCGCTATCATTGAGGGGCTTCAGCAAATTAACGACGTTTTGGATGCTGCAAGGTTTTTGAAAAAGCTGCCTGTTGATATTGAGGCCACAAAAAAAGATATCCGGGAGAGCCTGAAAGCAATTGATGAACGCACTCCACTGTTAGAACCCAAAGTGGACCTTAAAAACAAGCTGGAATCACAGGTCAATGAAGGAGAGAAGCAGCTTCATCTGTTAAAGGAAGAAGTTGAACAGCTCGAAATACGAGTAGAGAGAATAGAAGCAAAAACATCTGCCGTGACAGACCTCAAAACCAAGACATCCCGCCTTAAAACGGAAAGAGACAGCATTCTGTTAAATTCTCAAAAACTCACACCGATAATTCTTTACTTACAGGAAGAAGTTGCATCAATACAATCAAAGGTAACTACTGATATCGAAGAGATCAAAAAACTGGAGTCGGAAAAACAAATCTTGAACATGGGTTTGGTTGCGTGCAGGAAAAAGATTCGGGAATTAGAACAGAGTGAAGCAAAGAAATTTCTGGAAAAAACGCTTCTGGAGAACAAACAGTTAGCCGAGGAAATTGACAGGCTGAGAATTGACGTTAAACAGGCAGAACATCTCGCTACTGTAGAAGATGACATTGATGCGTTGAAAACAAAGATTGCGCAGGTTAGAGGTGCGCTTGAAGCGCATCAGAAGGAAAATAGCGTTCTTGTTGGTGAGATAGAAAATGCAAAAACGGGGCTGGAGACGATAAAGAATGAATTTTCAGAATTTCATAAGAAAGTTGGTGGTTACGAGAACCAGCCGAAACTGTTGAAAGAATTGAAAAAGAAAGAGCTTGAGCTTAAAACTCAGGGGACTCAATATGCCGAAAAGTCCCATGCAATGCAAGCAGAACAACAACACCTCATGAGCGCTATGGAACTTTTGAACGTGGAGCTTTCGTCCTATAAAGAAGCCATTCAACAAATTAATAGTATGTAATCATAAACAGGGAGATAATCATGTCTATCAGCAAAAAGATGAAGGTCTATTTTGGTTTTTGTAGTGTAGTACCTGTTATCGTGATGGCTGTATTTGCCTATAGTGCTGTAAACAAGCCGCTCAGATTACAGTCTGCGAATCAGTTGGTTTCCGTAAGGGATGCCCAAAAGAACCGGATAGAGAATTATTTTTCTACTCTCAGAGAACGGATAATCTCCTCTTCGGAGCACCAGACGATTGTGGATGCCACCAAGTTTTTTAAGGGGGCTTTTTCAGATTTCCAAATGAAAGAAGGTGCCTCCATTTCTGATATGGATGGCGGCGCTGTATTTGATATATTTTTAAAGGATTTGATGGAACAGTCTAAATGTGAGGATGTCTTTCTTGCCGATACCCTTACGGGGGTTATTGTGTATTCGGTACGTAACAGATTAAGCTTTGCCACGCCTCTCAAGGACAACCCGTTTTCTACGACTAATCTTGGCACCGTTTTCTCCGAAGCAAATAGCAGTAATGATCCTCGTTTTGTTAAGATGAGTGATTTTGATTTTTGCCCTCTATTAAGCGATGATGCGTTGTGCTTTATGGCGTCGCCAATTTTTGAAGGTTCCAAGAAGATTGGTGTTCTCGTATTCCAGATTTCAAAAGAGAAGATTAATTCTATCATGAACAACAATAAGGACTGGAAGGGACTGGGTCTTGGTAAAACAGGAGAAACGTATATCGTAGGCGATGATTATAAGAGGAGAAGCCAGTCACGAGGATTGTTGGAAAACAAAGCTGAATATTTCCGACAATTAAAAAATTCAGGGGTGAATTCCAAACTAATAGAAACAATCAGGGTAAAGGATAGTACCGTACTTCTGCTGGAAGCTAAGAGCAAGGGGGCGCATGACGCAGTAGCGGGCAAAACCGGTGTTGAAATATATGCAGACCCTCGTGGTGTTCCCGTACTTGGCGCTTACGCTCCTTTGAAAATCGAAGATGTTAAGTGGTGTGTCCTGGCAGAGTTAAGTGAAACAGAGGCGTTTGCATCAGTTTCCTCACTAAGAGACAGGTTTCTGCTTGCCGGTGGTGTTCTTGCCGTAGTGGCAATGATAGTAGTTGGTATTATTACGCGACAGATTGTCGGCTCACTGAGGATAGCGATTAACGGCCTGGCTAAAACAGCCAGAGGCGAGGCTGCCTGAGTCATAGAAAAAATGGTGAGATGGAGGGTGAACAATTACACTAGAAATAAATAATGCTGATGACGTCCGTTTAAAGGCTGTTTTTGGTGATATGATGTCGGTCAGTGAACTCATGTCGGAAACTTATCCTATCTCCGAGAGAATTACTTTGATAACGTATGTTTTCAGGTATATGGCTCAAATTAATAAGAACGGATATGTTTTGCATTCCAAAGACATGGGTGGAGTTTTGCAAGCATTTACCAAAATGCTTGACCTCTACGTTAATCATCAAATTACTCAATTTTTTGATCAACTTGATAAGGTCACATTTGAGAGGAGAAAAGATAGATTTTTTGTAACGATACAGACTAAAAACCAAAATGGCATGAAAAGCGACATCAATAAAAAAATAGATGATCGCAAATCCGATTTAAATGAAATTTATTATATACTCATAGAGAATGAAAGCATATTAGAATTTGTCGATGTAGACACCCCGGAAAAAAGAAGTAAATTGCAAAAATCCATAAAATCTAAAGGTACGCTATTTGACATACCAACGGATAAACTAACCAAAGTACATCCAGATATCCTGAAAGCGATTGATACCTACCTGAATGCAGATTTTCCCGTGACTCCCATAGAAATAACGTGTAATGGTATATCGGCACATGTGAACACCAACTCAATGTATAAGGATATATCATTCCATTTAAAAAAGGGTGTTATTCTTCCGGGGATAAGAAACCACAAAGACCCTCTTCCCTCGTGCATAATAGAAGCAGTGGCTGGTTCAATGAACCTGAAAATGTCTTTGGATAGATGAGTATAGCCCGTGGCTTTTTAGGTAAACGAGGTACACTGGTGCATCATTCATTGGTTGTGAGTGGTAGAGGATCGATTTGTCTCCCCTTTCGGAAAGACGATACGTTGTCACTCGTTTGGCTACCTGCCTGATTGAATAGGAATTCCAGGTTCAGGGGAATAAGGAAAAATCTTATTTTGGTGGAGACGATTCGCTTAATTCACCCTACTGCTAATCGGTGACACCGGCATCTTGTGTGTGCTTTTCTCTGCCAACAAAAACGTTAACCATTTCCCATAGTATCAAAAAAACATTTGCTAAAAACATAAAATTATCCCGTACTAACCCCTTCCGGAATAATGGAGCATCTTTGCCGGCACGTGGATTAAACCATGGTATGCGGACAGGCTGCAATGCTCCTCATTTTGAGGCGGCGTTACACTAAATTGAGCGGCATTGGGCCACACGTCGTAATCGATCTGGCTGTCTGGACTGCCGATATAGATACCGACAACGTATGCATTTTTCAGGAGTGGAAGTGATTCAAAAGTGCATTGCATTGTCCCATCCCCTTCAATAAAGTCCGGGCCGTTCTTGCCATGTTCTGCCCTTGCGCAAACGAGCCAGACGCCGTCCGCTGTTTGTATGACGAAGCGAAAGGCGGGGTTGTCCACCCTTTTCGGGGCGTGGTACGTAATTTTAATTGATAAACTGCTGCCGGTCTCGTACGTATCGGTTTCCTCCCCCTCTGCGCTTGAAAGCTGCACGGAGGTGATTCTCACCTCTCCCGTACCCCATCGCTTCCCGGAAAAGGCGGGGTCCTTCAGCATCAATGCCTTTTTCATTTCGCTGTTATAACACGAAATAACCTCGCCGGTATCTCCCATCATTTGAATCCGGCCATTGCTTAAAAAGAGCGCCTTTTTGCAAAGCGACTGAACCCGGTAAATATCGTGGGAAACAAATACAATGGTGGTGCGTTCTCTCGACAGGATTTCGTGCAGACGTTCATAACATTTTTTCCGGAAATTCATGTCCCCCACCGCCAACACCTCGTCTATCAGCAGTATTTCCGGGTCTACGTGGATGGCCACGGCAAAGCCGAGACGCGCATACATCCCCGAAGAATAGTGTTTGATAGGGGTGTCGATAAATTGCTCAAGCTCGGCAAATGCAACAATTTCATCAAACTTCTCGTGAATCTCCCGCCTCTTCAATCCCATGATAGAACCATAGAGGTACATGTTCTCACGTCCGGTTAATTCAGGATGAAATCCCGCCCCCAATTCGATCAACGCGGAGAGCCTTCCCTCCTTTGTTATGGCGCCGGAGGTGGGTATTGTCGTGTTTGCCAACAGCTTTAGGATGGTGCTTTTTCCCGCTCCGTTAGGGCCAACGACACCCAGCGCCTCCCCTTGTTTTAGCTCAAAGCTGACGTCATTGAGGGCGTAGAAGACCTTGTCCTGGTCGGTTGCCTTGCCCGAAAGCGCCAGAATTCCAGACACTATTTTGGGCAGGTAATTTTTATAGGAACGGAGGTTTGTGCGTCCCAGTTGATATATCTTCGATACGTGTTCAAATTTTATTGCCGTCTTAGACATGTCTATATAACATCCGCAAATTTCATTTCTATCTTTTTAAAAAAGCCGTATGCGCAGGAGAAAGTGATGGCCGATATCAGAAAGGCCATCCCCAAATAGAGAGCGCTTGGCGGCTCACCAAATAAAATGACACGCCTATAGGAATCCATAATACCCGCCATAGGGTTCAACATATACACAGGCAGATAGCGTGCGGGCACCAGGCTCGTAGGGTAAACCACGGGTGTTGCAAACATCCAGAGTTGCAGTCCGAGTGGGACAATGTAGCGCACGTCCCTGAAAAACACAATAACGGCAGATGCAAAAAAACTAATGCCCAGAGTAAAGAGGATTTGGATGAAGATAATGAGCGGGGTAAAAAATACGTAATAACTGAGATGGACGCGGTAATAAAACATCATGAAAACAAAAAGAATTGCTGCTATCAGGAAATCAAAAAAACAGGACATCACCGACGCCAAAGGAAATATTTCGCGGGGAAAGTATATCTTGGTAACGAGGTTACCGTTGTTAATAAGGCTCGGTACGGCAAAGGTCAGCGAATTGGCAAAAAACGACCAGGGTAGGAGTGCGCAATATGCAAAAATGGGGTAAGGTAGCCCCGACGTCGGCACACGTAAAAACCTTGAAAAGACGAGGGTGAATATCAACATCAGGGATAACGGCTGGATAATAGCCCACGCCGTGCCCAGGAGCGACTGCTTATAGCGCGACTTGATGTCCCTGAGGGTAATGTTTGCAAGCAGTTCATGGTAAGAACAGAGAGTTTTAAGATTTTTTAACATGTGTGATCCAATGGTTTCTTTTGAAGAGACCCGTTATCAGCCTGTTTTGCATTGACGTTCAATCCAGTCTACCCTGCCTGGGTAAGGTGTTTGGACTTGGTTTTCCCTACTTTCCAACGGTTGCTTTTGCCTTTCGTTTCGTTTGATAAATTACCCCTAAAGCGAAATGTGACTTATCGTCATTTGGGTTGAATTCCAAGGCTTTTTGTAAGGATTTAACAGCCTCGTCAAGTTGATCTTTCTTTGTATAGGCAACGCCCATATTATAATAGGCATCAGAATATTGTGGGTTAATTGCCACGGTCTTTTTAAAGGCGTTCAGGGATTCGTCTATGGCGTCCATTGATGAATAGGTGACGCCTAAGTTATAATATCCCTTTTCAAACTTCTGATCAAGTTCTACAGTCTTTTTAAACGCCGACACTGCGTCGGAATATTGTTTCTTTTCATAATAAACGATGCCTAAATTATAGTGTGCCTCAACATATTGCGGAGATGCTGCAATAGCCTTCTTTAGGCAATCAATGGCTTCATCCAGCCTGCCTGCCTCATAATATATCACGCCAAGATTGTTATATGCCTTTACACAACCCGGTTCAATCTCAACGGTTTTTTTGTATGCAGTGATAGCCTCTGCTGTCATTGCCTTTTCACGATACGCAACCCCAAGGTTGTAATGAGCCTCGGTGCCGCCCGGGTTTTTTTCTATCGCTTGTTGGAATTCCTTGATAGCGGCATCCAGCAATTCATCCTTGCCCTGATCCTGGCAATAGCCCGTGCTTACTAAAGCCAGCAGCGTAAACACCATAGCGCTCCACATCTTCATAATCGGACTCCTTGAATAATATCTAATTAATCGGCACTCTGCCTTCAATAAAAGGCTCACACAATTTTATTGCATGAATAGATTCAGCCATCCCGGATAAGGGTGGTAGAATCTGACGGTCTTGTAAGGTAATAATTGACATTTCCCGGATAACTTCATGCATCATTGATGGCATAATATTTTTCCTCACTGTTGTTTGCTGGACTATCGGCCCACGTACTTTTGTTGTAAATGCCAAACGGGAAACATCCTCAGCCGTTATACCACCGCTCGATTCAAGGGTATTGTTTTTGGTTATAAGCGTTGTTCCCGTTTTAATCGCGGGAGCTGGTGGTGTAACGGGTATTGATTCTAAGCCTGCGCCCGGCGTGGCTGGCGCTACGATCGATATTTTCAGTTGATCGTGAGACATTGACCGCGATGGTTTCCCCTGATTTGATTCCGAAACTGTTTTGGGAATTTCTTCTTTGGTTACCACGGTAAGTGGTTCTTTATTGATTGTCTTTAAAATCTTTTGAACGAGAAGGTCGCCCACTAATAACTGCTTCAGTGAGGCGTCTGTTTTAACCGCTTCCAAATAGTGATAATTCACGAAGACTAATGCCATCCCAAAGCCTATTACGATTACGGAAGTGATGATCTTGGAGATGAGGGGGAAAAACTTCATAACGAAGTGAAACAAAATGACAAAGATTAATGCCGATGCCCCAACTTCCAGCAAACCGGCTTGTGGTGAGCCTGTTGAGGTAAAATAAACCATGAAAAGCACGATGACCAGAAACAATATACAGCCATGTGCAACCATGTGCTTCCATGTATTCATTGATTTATGAGGAGTTGATATCTTTGCAGGCTCTGTAGAATGGTTGTTTTTGTCCATGTGGCTGTTCTTTTCCATATATAAATATATTGGATTGAAAATCGAATGTTTGCAAACACTTATTTTGCCCCCTCTGAAAACACCGTGTAATGCCTTGTAAGGAGAATAAGCAATGCCTGGACCATAGATTAAGGCATTTCTACTGTTTTGTCGAGTAAATACCGGGCAAAAAAGCGCCACTACTTGCGGACATACCAACGTACTTTGCGTAATAAACCATAATTAATCGATCAACGGGGTAGGAAAAGAATTTTTAATGCAAACAAGGTTGGATTATTTACAGACCTTTTCTACCTGTTTTTATCCTTTTCGTTTTATTTTGACATGCTTCGTTTCTACCAGTCTTTTCAAGGCATTCAAGGGAATTTAATTCTTGTGTAGTTTTGTCTGTTTTGGTATGCTTTTAGTAAGTTCTCAATAAGTTGAGGTAAAACGATGCTCTTGTTTTATTAATTCACTGAAAAATAATATAATTCCTCAACAAGTCGATGTAAATCA
>CAYHFB010000019.1:0-20209 GCA_964355695.1 uncultured candidatus Brocadiaceae bacterium | reverse complement strand
AGGCATTTTACAACGTATGGTTTTTCTATTGGGTTGTGGGCAAAGCCTACTTTGGTTCCGTAGGAACGATATACGGGACATTTAAAAAACAGACACAGATTGAATTCTGAATAGTATATCGCCCTCTTTCTTTTTATGGGTTTGTTTTTCACGGTCACTATTTTATCATAATTGGAGTGCTTTTCTTTATCCAGGTATCTCTTTTTATACTCTACCAATGTTTTTATTGACAAAGGGTACGTTTTCAAGGTATATTCGCGCACATGAAGACCGTGAATTAGACCTTTGGAGATTTTTTTGTGTTCACGCATAGGGACACGGCGCGCCGTATCCCTGCGATTATACACCAAACTATTTGACTATGAAAAATACTATGAAACCACTGCTCATTACAGAAATCCCACAACTCAAGCTATGCAATCGCGGTAAGGTGCGGGACATTTACGAAATCGGCGATTATTTACTTATTATTGCTTCGGACAGGATATCGGCCTTTGACGTCGTCCTGTCGGACGGCATCCCTTACAAGGGCATGGTGCTTACGGGTCTTTCGGAATTCTGGTTTAAATACACCTCCGGCATTGTCGAAAACCATCTCATCACCACCCAAATCGACTGCATGAATAATAGCGCCGTTTCTCAGTTCAGCGCTATCCTGCAGGGGCGCTCCATGCTGGTGAAGAAAGTGAAGGTGTTTCCGGTAGAATGCGTAGTACGGGGTTACCTTGCAGGCTCCGGCTGGAAGGAATACCAGAAAACCCAGGCCATTTGTGGTATAAAACTGCCTGCCGGTCTTAAAGAGTCAGACAAGCTCCCCGAACCCATCTTTACCCCGTCAACAAAGGCCACCACAGGACACGACGAAAACATCCCCTTTTCAAAGGTGGTTGATCAGATCGGAAAGAAACATGCCGAAGAGTTACGGGAAAAGAGCATGGAGGTATACCTCAAGGCAAGCAACTATGCGAGGGATAGGGGCATTATTATTTGCGACACCAAATTTGAATGGGGCGTCACTGCGAATAATAAGACGATACTCATTGACGAGGCGCTCACGCCCGACTCATCGCGCTTCTGGCCATTGGAAGACTACAAACCGGGAAAACCCCAACATTCCTACGACAAACAATTCATCCGCGACTACCTCGAAGGCATCCGCTGGAACAAAGAGCCCCCACCACCAGCGCTCCCCCCCGAAATCATTCAAAAAACCTCAGAAAAATACCTGAGCGCATACAAGGCGCTTACCGGAACTGGGTTGATTTAAAGAGGGGCAGGGGAATAACCTCCTTCCCAATAGGGTGCATTCGACTGTATGAATTCAGTAAAATGGGAATTTTGGGCTAAGGCAGCACTTGCAGAGTTCTGATATTACACTCTACCGATAGCGCGAGGCAAGGCGGAAGCCTCGCGCTCCGTTTATTTTTTGGCTATCGGGATTATGCTTAGCGCCAAACGTTGCCCATCCCTGAGTGCTACGACGGCAACGGGTTTATCGACGCCAACGGCATCCATCTGGAAATTGTAATCATAAAGATTGCTGATTTTTTTGCCTGCAATCTCCACAATGACGTCTCCACCCTTGAATCCTGCTTTGTCTGCCGGACTTTCCGGTTTGATAAGGCTTATTTTTACCCCTTCCGCTACCTCCGACGTAAAATCAGGTACGGTTCCCCAATAAGTCCTGCGCGTAACCATCCCTCCGCTTAACCCGCCCGGTTGAGAAACCTTTACGTATTCGGGACGTTCCGGACTTTTCGCTAAATCGGCAACAATGTTTCGCGACAACCCGGCAATCCTCGCCATGCCATCATAATTAAGGGTCTGCGGGTCATCCGTCGGACGGTTATAATCTTCATGCACACCGGTAAAAAAGTGCAGCACCGGGATTCCCTTCGGGTAAAATGATGAAACGTCGGTCGGTAAATACGGGTCCTTAATACGCCTGATAGTAAAACCGGCGGCAATATTGTACCTTTCCAGCAAACGGTCCCAGCAATTTGAAGAGCCGACCCCTTCAGCGACAAGGTTATTCTCCCTCAGTCTGCCCACCATGTCAAAGTTGACGTAAGCAACGACGTTCTTTAACGGAACCGCCGGGTGTTCGGCAAAATAGGAAGAACCGAGGCATCCCAGCTCCTCGCCTGCCCATAAGGCGAAAATAATCCCTCGTTTAAAAAGCGCCGGCAATTTTTTTTGCTCTTCAGCGAAGGATGCAGCCAATTCCAGGACAAGGGAAACCCCCGATGCATTGTCATCCGCCCCATTGTGTACCTGGCCTTCTTCGCCTTTATGCGCAAGGGAGTCGGCGCCGCCGTGTCCTATGTGGTCATAATGAGCGCCGACAATGATGTACTCGGAGCCTTCACTCTCTTTTTCCGCAGGGACGAAACCAATAACGTTCCTGTCGTTCTCCATTACTTGTTCAACGCCGGTTGCCACTTTTACAACAACGTTCGGCAGTTCAAAACCTTTTCCAACCGTAGCGTCTTCCATATCCAACCCGGCTTGGATTGCCTCAATGTCCTTGCCTGAATTGGCAAAGATTGCCGCGGCTGCTTTTCCGCTGATAGTAGCGGCAAGGATGCCTGATACAGCGGAAGCCTTGTCATTCACGACGGGAACAAGCTCGCCTGCCCTGTTCGACTTCTGCCCAATCATCAACAGGAATGCCTTTGCCCCCCGCTCCCGTGCCTGCATGGCCTTATAACGCAGACCGGTGTATCGGGTTAATTCACTCTGTCTTTTCTCATCAACCTTTTCAGGGGCGTGGTGGAGCGCCACCACGATCTTGCCCTTTACGTCGAGACCCGTATAGGAATTGTACCCATTCTCGCCGGGGACCACCAATCCGTAACCGGCAAAAACCACCTGGCCTTCCACCTCACCATTGGTGGTAAATGACAGGGGAAGGAAGTCCTTTTCCGTGTCAAACGGCACGACATCCTTAGCATTGCTATCTCCCACAATTTGGAGATAATTTTTATGAGGAACCGTTTTTGTCCCCGATACAAAGGAAAACCCCTGAAGGTAGCTCCCCGCGTCGCCTAACGGCTTTAATCCGATCCCGTTGAAATAACGGACAAGGTAATCTGACGCCATAAGCGCGCCCTTCGTGCCTGCCAGCCTTCCATCCATCTCGTCAGAGGCGAGTGACTGCACTTCGGCACGGAGGTCTTCCACGGTAATCTCAGGCGAAAATGTTTCATCTGGTTTTTGAGCGGAAGATTCTTTGACAGGCAGTTTTTCTGAAGGGTTTTTAGGCAAATTGAGCACCGGGTCGGCGAAGGTTCCCGGCTGCGGCGTGCACCTTGCGCCCGCAGACTGGAGCGCCTTTAATGCCGCTTCATGATTCCATTGCGCCATGAATATTTGGGACTCCCGCTCTGGAGTCCTTCCGGAGGTCCAGGTTAGGCGAGTTCCATCCGGTGAAAAGACGGGTAATCCGTCAAAACCGTCGGTAAAGGTCACCTGCACCGGTTCCTTTTTGCCTTGCACGTCAACAAGATACAGTTCACAATTGGTAAACCCATGTTTGTTCGAGTGAAAGATGATGTATTCATTCGAAGGATGGTAATAAGGCGCCCATGACATTGACCCGAAATCAGTTAATTGTTGCTTGTCAGTACCGTCAAGCCACATGGTGTGAATGTCAGCCAGCATCCCATTGTCTGTAAAATGGCGCCAGATAATCCTCTGGCCGTCGGGGCTGAAAAATGGGCCGCCATCGTAGCCGGGCCAGTCGGTTAACCGCCTTTGGTTAGAGCCGTCGGCATTCATGAGGTATATTTCCCCGAAGTACGATGGATTATTTTCCATGCGCTTCCGGTCTTCCGCTGACAGGTTTTCCACGGGATAGGCGTTACGCAGGGAGCAAAAGACGATCAGACTGCCGTCGGGTGAGTAAGCGCCCTCTGCGTCGTAGCCGTGTGAGTCCGTTAACCGTTTATACCCGCTCCCGTCGCGTCGGCACGAAAAAATGTCGTAATTAACGTCATAGTCCCAGGTAAACCTCCGTTTTTTGCCGGATGCGCGAAATTCAATCTCCGCTGCTTGTTTTGCCAGAACGTCGGGATCTGAGTGGGTAGAAGCAAAGAGTACCTCGTCGGTTCCCGGACGGATAAAGGAGCAGGTGGTTTTTCCCAAGCCGGGAGAAACACGGTGCGTCTCTCCCGTTTCAAGGCTCATTAAGTAAATCTGGTAGAAGGGGTTGCCCTGTTCGCGTTCGCTTTGGAATATCAACCACTTTCCATCCGGCGAAAAATAACCCTCACCGGCGCTCTTCCCCTGCATAGTCAATTGTCTGGTATTTGATAAAAACTGCCCTTCTCCCTTTTCTTCCGCGCTACACCTCGCCGCACCACCATCCAGGCACGCATACGCTGATATCAGGGCAAATAAACCCGCTAACAGTATTCGCATCATAATGAACAACCCCTCCCCCTTGCGCGCACGATTTCTGCGGCAAATAAAGTTGATAAATGTTGCCACCCACGTTTCATAGTTTTCTGCATTAGTAGAAAGTCTATCATATACTATAAACGTGTGCAAGCATCATGTAAAGCCTGTGATGGGGTTGAGCTGTGGCAATGCAGAGGACACTGAACACTGAGGACACGGCAAAACTATCAAGCTTCAAAAGAAGGATAGTTCACCGCGGAGTTTGCGAAGGACGCAGAGTAATGAAAGGGTTACCTTCTGTCCTCTCATGCGTATAAACAATAATGCATTATAAAACGGAGGTCTTATGCAAGCGTTACCTATTATGAGAAGTAATCACACAAAGGCACGAAGGCACGAAGGCACAAAGAACTACAAAAAAGATACAAGATACAAGGGAAAATGGAAAATTATCAATTTTTAATTATCAATTTTCAATTTTCAATTATGCCTTTATGACAGGGTTCGTGATGGATTCTTGAAATCTGTGCGTTCCGTATATTGTGGTCGGACAGCATGGAATTGTTTCATTTGCCACCTTATTCTCCAGACTTTAACGCGCAGGAAAAGCTCTGGGAATATACCCGCAAACAAGCAACCCATAATCGGTATCATGAAACTGAAACCAACCTCTGCGCTGCGTTAACTCACCCTTTTGATACCATGCAAAACAATCCTGAGTTGATTATCTCTTTCGTGGCGCAGTTCTGCTGACCTATATGTCTGTTTAGTTTTGCGCAGTTATATAATGTTATTTATTTTTCAGCATCCCGCATCTTCTGTTTGAGTTTGATAACGTCATCGGTATAGGGGTTTGGAACGAATCGCGGCTCAGTGGTCGTCTCGGTTTGAGACTTAGGCAAGTCAGCCGGTTTCACTGCGATGCCCGGTTCGGTGGAAACGCCTGCTCCTCCCCCGGCGGCAAACCCGCTGGCGGCAGTGGGTACGTCCGCCATATTTGCTGATTTAACGGGTTCGGTGGAAACGCTTTTGCACCCCCCAACGGCACACAGGATTAGACATGCCGTCAGGATGCATGCATTCAAAGACAAAGTAATATCTAAGACAGAAAACTCCGCTTTCATACATACGCCCTCAGTGTCCCATAAAGTTAAAAAATCTATAAATTACCCTGAACCACTTAGTAAATAAGTTCTTTGGCAACTATTTTGGTGCTGTACATAAAGAACGCTTGAATGTTTTAGTCTTTGTGTCGCCCCTGCGGGGCTTGATAACGTATCACTATAGCTTTCCCACCGCTTACGCAGTGGGCTACTGTTGTGTTACCCCTAACGGGGCATGGCAAAGCCAAGCCAACCGCGCCCGGTTGGCTCCTATTTACCTTATTCATAATGAACACGTTTTTTTATCTATTTTCTCAACGAAATCACGATGCACCCGCAATCCACACAGTTATGACGGGAAACTTGCCGATTAAATATAACGGGTGTCTACTTTCCAATTATTATTGACGATGATTTGTTCTTGTTTGCATTACCGGTAAATACGTCTTCAACCAGAGGCGTCATAACGATGCTATGTTCCGTCCAAAGGATTGGCCTGATGATATTCTCAAAGTGATTGAAAAACCGGTCAACCTGTGAAATAAACGTTCGGGGGACATAAACAACGTCTCCCGTCTGCAATGCGACATCCTGTCCAAACCCCCCTTTTTCCAGAGATTTTTTTAAATCAACCATCCTGGCCACCGGTTTTTTAGGTCCCCCCCTAATCAGCACGACGTTGCTGCTTTTCCCATCCAGCGTGAATCCACCCGCCTTAGAAATTGCCTCAAGCATACTTGTCGGTGGGTCAATTTGATATACGCCGGGCTGCTTAACCTCCCCTAAGACAAATATCTTCTGCCCGTTTAATGTTACGATATCCACGCTAATCTCCGGCTTTACCAAATAATTCAAATACTTCTCTCTGATATCATTCCGAAGCTGGTTAATGCCAACACCGGCGGCCTTAATATCTCCTATGAGGTGGAGGGTGATATTGCCATCAGGGGGTATGCGCATTTTTTTATTCAATTCATCGTGACGGAACACCTTTACCTCTATCTCGTCGCTCGGTCCAAGGATAAACTCAGATACAACCACGTCCCTTTCCGTGCTGGCGCCCGGCTGCTCGCCCCCCGTGCTTCCACCTGGCGCTTCCTGGCCGGCAACCTCAGCCGTTCCCGTTCCACCGTCATTCTGTGTTGAATTTTGAGTCGTAGCACAAGACATTAACAACAAAGGCATAAAACAAACAATTAATAGACGTTTCATTCGCTCATTACCGATTAAATGTGAGAAAAAAAGAGGCTGCCAGCTCTATCCAACAGGCCACTCATCCTTGCGGCTTTCTTAAAAAAGCCAGCAAGAACCTAATTCAATATTATCAATGTATATTACAAAGTAATAATTTCAATTACTACAAAATTTTAACAGCCTGCTTTATAGCAACGGCTGGCCGGTTCAGGGTTGTAGCCTGAACCGTAACGTTTTTGTAAACCAAAGCCCCAGCCATGCTCCCCTTTGCCATGCAAGCTATTCCACGTGCAGGCTATTTGTGTTCACTCGTGGGGACACGGGCACCGTGTCCCTACGACGGCTTTGAATTTCCTTTACTATGCATTCGGCGATATTGGTATTGCAGGCGCACATAGGGGCGAAGCATTTGCTTGCTAACAAGGATTGCAACAGGCTGCGCAACTGACAAAGCGAAAGCATCCGACGCGCCATGTGAAGTTCGCCCGACTTCTACTCGACCAGATTTTTGGGTTTATTAATTACAACACATTCCAGCATTTCCAAAACACGCGATGCCGTATTTTCCCACGAAAACATTCGCGCCCTTTTTATCGAAGTGCCTCTCATCATTAACAGCGCCGATGGGTCATTCAACGACACGAACAGCGCTTCGGCGATGGCGGCAGGGTCCGTAGGGTCGAAATAAGTAGCCGCTTCTCCGCAAATTTCTAGCATGGGTTCTCTGTTTGAGGCGAGGATGGGCGAGCCGCAGGACATGGCCTCCACCATGGTCATTCCGAATGACTCGCACGTTGATGGGTTTACAAATAACGCACAACTCGCGTACAAGTACGGCAGATGCCCGTAAGGCACTTCACCCAGGAAGATGATCCTGTCTTTCAGTTTCTGAGCCGCAATAAAGGCGTTTAGTTCCCGGTAATACGCGGCGTCAAAACACCTGCCGGCAAAGACAAGCCGGATGCTGTCGTCTATCTTCCCCCTTAAGAGCGCAAATGCCCGGATAAGTTCTAAACAATTCTTGTACCGCTGGATGTTTGATACAAAGAGGATGAATCTGCCTAAATCGTATTTCTTCAGTGGCCGTTCGCAGGGTAAGGGATGAAACATTTCCCCGTCAATGCCATGATAAACAACCTCCGCGTGCTTCAGCGAAATACCGGAGTCCCCTACCACGCTACACGCCTTTTTTGATGGGAAGATAACCCCCTGCGACTTGTTGATTGATAAAACCGTCAGCCATTTGAGCAGTTTCAACCTTAGTCCACTCAAAAGGCCACGTCCTACAGAAACAGTATTGCCAAACGGCTCAATGTTTTGTATCATAGCGACATTTGGTATGCTGGAAAAAAGGGGCGCTACGTTTGCAGGTGAAAAAAGCACGTCAACCTTCAACCTCTTTAACAATAACACCAGGAACGTCTGCTCCCAGAAAAGCCGGAGTAGCGGGCTTAGGGATGGTATTTTTAACGGCAAAAAGGTGAAATGGGGGTGCCGAAAATACAACATATTCCGCCCTACCGTGGTTGTAAGAACTACGTAGTGGTGAACCTTCTCTGTTTTTGATAAACCGGACAGCAGGTTTTTTATATAGGTCACCCCCCCACCTGCAACAACGGAAGTAGCATTTATGGCAATTTTCATTTTTTATCCTGGCAAATTGACGCTGTTCACAACGGTGAACGCAGAGAAACTACTATGTGCATCAGAAAAATGAAGCAAGTGCTTCCGGTACACCCACATTCCCAAGCCGGAGCATGGGAACGAGAGAAATCTGTGTAATCTGTGAAATCTGTGGTTCCTGATGTTTTTTATTACTTTAGAAATAGTACCTCACTAACTATATCACATAAACAATCACAATAAACCCTTCCAGAAAGCGATCATGCATTCATCAAAGAATATTTCACGAAACGCGGTCTTGCTCTGCGATAAAATAATTATCGGATTACTACTCGCCGCGGTTACCATCATACCGCTTTTCTTTGATATCCGGCTTTACAGCGTATTTGACCTGAGCAAGGTGGCCTTCTTATACCTGCTGACCATTATGATCACGTCGCTGTGGGCAATCATATTCATCTTCAGGCCAGAAACCAGGCCTACCCGCACGGCGCTGGATATCCCCATCCTGGCCTACCTGATCGTCTTTATTATTTCCTCACTCCTGTCAATAAACCCCCTCATGAGCCTGCTCGGCACCTACAAACGCTTTGAAGGCTTAAGCGCCACGGTGTGTTACCTCATGATCTTTTACGTCACGGCCAATTTTGTGAACACGAAAAAGAGGATGTATCTCCTCATTATCACACTCGTAGCCGTCGCTACCGTTGCTTCAGGGTACGGAATCGCACAACACCTGGGTTATGACATGTTCAAATGGAGTACGTTCCAGACCTGGCGCGTCTTCTCCACCTTTGGAAACCCGGTATTCTTTTCCGCCTACCTCGTCATGTTGCTGCCGCTGACGGTCGTCCTGCTTTTCAATGCGCCTTTTCAGAAAAGCGAGGGGCGGCACTTGCTGAACACACCCGCAATATGGGCTTATATGGTGCTGTCATTGACCATTTACACTGCGTTTTGGCTCACCAATACCCGCGCCTGTTTTATCGCGTTAGTGGGAAGCTTCATCCCCTTCCTTGTCCTTGTTTTTCCCAAAAATACCGCTGAACGGTATCGTTTTGGCGCATTGATTGTTTCGCTTATCGCGTTAGGAGTCTTTTTTAATGTAAGATACGAAACGTCAATTGTCAAACACAAACACGAAACGACCTATATCCAATATCTTACCGGCGATGAACAACCTGCGCAACAGAAGGCCGTCGTGGAAAGGCCTCCTGCCTTTTATGACACCCACAGCAAACCCAGACCGGAATATGCAAAAAAATACCCGGTTAACGGTTCATCCTTCTCTCGCATATTCCAGTATCTGGCTGCGATTGAAATTATCAAGGACCACCCTATCCTGGGTATCGGCCCGGATACAACGGGCATCGTATATCAACAATACCTGGCAAAGGTCTTTTCGGTGGAAGAAAGCGATAATGGTTTTCAATTCCCCCGGCAGGATAGAATCCACAACGACATACTTGACACAACCGTCACGCGCGGTTTTATCGGTCTCGCCACCTATCTGTGGCTGATCATCGCGCTCGGTATGTACATTATAAAAAATTACCGCCGCTTAACCAACCAACACAGGATTGTGCTGTTAGGGTTGTCGTCCGGCATACTCTGCTACCTTATTCAAAACGAATTCAGTTTTGGAAATACGCCCGTCTCAACCATCTTTTGGGTATTAATGGGACTTTGTATTTCCGTAGTCAAAATAAATAACGCTGAGAAAGCCGAAAATACGGACAAGGCCAAATTGCCTTTGAAAACTGGGATGGCAGGCGGTAATGGTGTCAAGTCTCAGGACATTCAGTCTCACAACGTCGTCCGGCCCCGGCTTCACGCCGTATACCGTGGCCTGTGCTGCGGCATCGTTATCCTGGCGCTGGGTCTTGCGGCGTTTTTTGTCTTCCGCATCTACAAAGCCGACGTCTGTTTTGAATACGGAAGAAGGCTGCTGGTATTTGAAAGAGAAACCGCACCATCCCCACCGGGAAAAGGCGTATTCGTTGTAGAAACTGCCGTGCAGCTCAATCCGTATGAGACCTTTTACCGGGACGAACTATGCAGGTCATATCTACAACTTGCAACGGTTACCAGGGACGAGACGTGGATGCAAAAGGCTTACGCAGAGGCCGGGAATTCGCTGAGGCTTATACCACAACATTTTATAGGCTTCTTCCACCTCGGCCTTATTTATCAGACGTTAGCAGAACAGTTCAATAAGAATACCGCAAAAGAGGCCGAATTCTGTTACAAAAAAGCCATTGAACAGGACCCGTTTCAAGCGCCATTTTACGGCAATGTCGCCTCTTTGTACCGGGACAACAGCAACCTTAACACGGCCATATCGGCGCTCTACCAGGCGCACATCACCCGTCCGGAAGAACCAGGCTACGCGGTACGATTGGTGAATGCCTATTTACAAAAAGGCGACTTGCAAAATGCGCTTATTTATTCGAAGCGGCTCACGACACTTCTCCCTTCAGAGCCTGTTTATCACAGCAACCTTGGGGCTATTCTTCATAAAGCAGGCAAATACGAAGAGGCAATCCCCTCTTTCCAAAAGGCCGTAGCGCTAAAGCCAGGAGACGCCGCTTATGTTCAAAACCTTGCCGTCGCCTACAACGTCACGGGAAAGGAAGGAGAGGCATTAGAATTACTGGTGAGATTCAACAATACGAATCCCCAACATAATTCGGTTCAGATGCACCTGTTTCTGGCTGGATTGTATTACAAAAAGGCCGATTGGGAGAACGTTGTTTCTACCTGCAAAAAAGCCATTG
Source organism: uncultured candidatus Brocadiaceae bacterium (assembly GCA_964355695.1). Classification (GTDB taxonomy): domain Bacteria; phylum Planctomycetota; class Brocadiia; order Brocadiales; family Brocadiaceae; genus JACVXV01. The sequence continues at coordinate 9,111 of CAYHFB010000019.1, read as the reverse complement.
CGTTAGACAAGAATGCCGCAGAGGCCTTTAAACTGCTAGGGTTCTCGTATTGCAACTTGAATAAGGGTGATCTTGCGGAAGAACCGTTACGGCAGGCGCTCGCCTTGCTCCCCGGCAACCACGAAATATCTGAGTTGCTGAAAGGATTGGCGGATAAAAAGGAAGGGAAAAGATAGGGCTAGGCTGTAGCCTTGCTCCTTTCCTGCACATGAACCAGGGATTGCAACGGCGTCGTGGCAAGGCGCGCCTTGCCACGACAAGTACGTTGCACTGATTTCGACCCATCTGCACTCGGCAAGGCGCGCCTTGCCATTACAAGTACGATGCGCTAGTGAATCGGGATAAGAAAAAACTCTCCCATCTCATGCCCTGAATATTTTAGCGGCGCATACTGCGGAACCTGCTCCACGTAGACAGATGCCGCGGCAAAGGTAACACGGGCAGCAACCTCCTTATACAACCGCATTCCCTCAAGCACTTCATTACTTTCCGAAAGGACTTCCAGTAATGCCTTTGCAAAAATGGAATGGTTTCCACCGCCGCCGTCCAAAACGGGCGTCAAGTCGCCGGAGGTAAGCACGGTGCGGGATTTTTTCCCTGCCATGAGCTTGATACATTCATTCCGTGTTTCAACCGGCGCGGAGCCTTCAATCTGTGGGATGGCAGACCGCGTCAATATACCGGAATAACACGAATCTGAAATCACCAGGATATGCTTTGCATCCAGAATACTGAGCATATCCGTAATGTCAAAGGTACTGATCCAGTTTGCCCGAACCTCTTTTTCGCCGTCAATCGGTATCCAATACCCACGAGAAATCCGGTCGTCAAGATATCCGTGACCAGCATAGTAAATAAGCAGGTTGTCATGTTCGTTCAACTCTTTTTGATACTCATTCAGCGCAGACAACAAGTCGAATCGCGTGGCATTAAGAATTACCTTTGTTTTGAAGCCGTACTTATCTCTCAATACTTTTGCAACGTCTTCCGCATCGCATTGGGGTGTGTACAAACCGTCCCAGTAGGTATACTTTTCAATACCGATAATCAAGGCGTGATAGCTGCCAAACACATTTGGCGCTAAATTCTTTTTCTTTCCTGCGGAAGCCCCGGATTTAGGCGTCAAAAGAACTACGTTCGTTGTTTGCTTTCCCTGGCTGTCAATCGCGCGTATGACCACAGGAACATCAGATTGATCAACTTTAATGGACACGTTAAACAGCCCATCCTTGTCAAGCTCCCCTTCTCTGTCATTCACGGTAAACAAAGCGAGCCCTGACGGGGCATTCACCTTTCCCCTAACAACGTAATCTGTCTTCGGGTCTGTTAATATCCTGGGGATACCCTGCCTGGCGCCCCTGCTTACCTTGTTTGGATCAGTAGATTTGCTCTCGGAAATATTGGCATCCAACATTTCAATTGATGGCCCGACGTTTTTTTCTTCAGCCTGTTTTATCGTTTGGAGTTGCCCTCTATGCTTTTCAGCTTTGCCCTCCAACTCGATTATTCTCTGTTGCAGCCCTGACGCCTCGCTGCTTTTTGTCGCGTCATTCTTCTTCTTTTCCAATTCAGCACGCGATTGTTCCAGTTGCTGCTGTATTTCTTTTACCTGTTCCAGCAACGATTCTTCCTGCTTTCTTCTGCGTTCAACCTCCTGCCTCAGCTCATCCATTTTTGAAGTTACCGCACTTTGAGAACTCTCTGATTCAAAGACAATCGCCGTGTTCAGCCCGGAAGCCTTGCGGTAGTATTCCAATGCCTTCATCATGTCTTTTTCAACGCCCAGCCCCCTCTCATAAAGCTGGCCGAGATTAATCTGCGCCGGCGCATATCCCTGATTGGCGGCTTTTTTATACCATTCGGCGGCGCTGGCATAGTCGGGCGCCCTGCCGAGACCCTTTTCATAGATATCGCCGACATACGTCTGCGCAACCATGTCACCCTCACTTGCCTTTTCAATCCACACCTTCAGGGTCGTTTCGTAGTTGCTCCTGTCATAAGCTACGTATTCACCACCCCTGAGCCTGCAATCAAGCGCAGTAGTCCTGACGGGACGTCTGGGGCTAAGATAACTCATATTCCCAAGTTTCTTGAGCTTGCCGGGGAGGAGGCAATCGACAACAAACAGGTCGTCCGCGTCAACCGGCTTGCCGGATTTTTTCACAGCCTCTTTTGCATACACCGGTTGATTTGTGCACCCCTCGAAAAATACCTGGGTAAAAAGAAATACCGTTGCTACCATTAAGATCACTTTATTCATAAAATAAATGCTCCTTATAGCATTGCCAAACAACCTGTTAATTCTAAACAAATTTTGATTTATCATACATTCCGGCTGAAACATTTTCAATCTATTTCAGGACTAAAACCATTCTGATATTAAGCTTTACAAATATTTCTACCTTTGTTTTTTTTGTTTTCATCCCGTAATAAGCCACACTAATCTGGAAATTACAAAAGTTTGGGAATGCACCCAATGCATTCTCTCACAGCCGTCCTGACTTTAAGACTCCAACGGCCAGCCCCAAACCCAGCAAACCGGCAAAGACGAAGCCCAGGAGGCCGAGGACGGGGAAGCCGTATATCAGAGGGCCTCTGTTGGCCATAATGATGAGGGATGACCCGATTATCAGCGCAGAAATGACCAGGCTGAATGAGATTCGATTGCTGGATTTATCCATTTCAGAGATAAATTTTGAGAGTCCCTGATGGTGGAATTCAATTTTTAGGTTGCCTTTTTTTATTTTTTTAACGATTTCATAGGAATCAGCGGGGAGCGCCTTAAGGATATCCAACAGCTCTGAAGAGTAAAGCGCCGCATCCTTGAGTATTCTTTTCGGGTCGTGCTTTTCCAGGATGAGCTTTTCCACAAAAGGCCTGGTGTGTGCAATGGTGTTAAACTCCGGGTCTAACTGCCTTGCAACGCCGTCAATAGTGGCAAGAGTCTTGATGAGGATGTGGAATTGAGGCGGTATCCTTAGTTTGTACCGAGTCATCAACTCAATGGTTTGAGACAGTATCGTGGAAATTTCTACCTGCTTCAGCGGGATATCATAGTATTGCTCCACGATGTCGCTTATGGGCTGTTTAAAATCCTGGGCGGACGTTTCTTCACTAAACGTGCCGAGTGCTTCCAGCACCTTTAAGATGCTGCGAATGTTTTTGGTAGATATGGCTACGAGGAGGCGCACGATTGCTTCGCGGGTGTCTTCGTCCAGCCTGCCTACAATCCCAAAGTCTACGAATGCCACCACGTTATTGGGGAGAATGAAGATGTTTCCCGGATGAGGGTCCGCGTGAAAAAAGCCATCAATAAACATTTGCTGAAGGACGGCATTTGCCCCGTTTACGGCAACGGCCTTTTTGTCTTCGGGCAGGTGCGGCTGTTTCAGGTATTCATTCAACCGGATTCCAAAAACCTCTTCTATCGTAACCACCTTCGGCCTGGTGTAATCCCAATAGACCGCCGGGATGTAAACCGTTTTGCTGTTCTTGAAATTTTTCCGGAACTTGTCGATGTTGTGCGCCTCGTAGATAAAATCAATCTCCTTTGTGATAATCTTAGCAAACTCGTCTACAATGCTGATGGGATTGAATATCTTGCTGTCGGACATGTACCGGTTGGCCAACTGCGCCAGGGTGTACAGGATGTCAATGTCCGTTTCAACGATCTTACGGATATCCGGCCTTTGCACCTTTACGACGACCGTCTCGCCCGTTTTGAGTTGCGCCCGGTGCGCCTGTCCCAGTGATGCGGCTGCGACGGGGGTTTGTTCAAAAGTGGCAAATATCTTATCGGGGTCGCCGCCCAGTGATTCCTTTATCTGCCTTTTGACCTCTTCGTAAGCAAAGGGTGGGACGTTGTCCTGGAGCTTACTCAGTTCGTAGCAAATGTCCAGGGGGATTAAGTCGGGACGAACGCTTAAAACCTGTCCGAATTTGATGAAGGTCGGGCCTAGCTCTTCCAGCACTTTCCGGAGTCTGACGGACCGGGACTCCTGCGGTTCCGTAAAACGCCGAAACAGGCGCATTTTAACGAGACTTCTTCCAATGATGTATTCCTCAAGATGCAGTTGCTGGACTACGAAGCCAAAGCCATGTTTGGTTAATATTCGCAGAATCTGGTTGAGTCGGCGTATGTCCCGAATCTTTTGTCCTATTTTTCTCAGGCGCATATTTAAGTATTTGGCGTTTTAAGAATGATTGCTAACGAGGCATGGCCTCAGACCAGTTAAATACCTGTGGAATCACCGATTGTACGGATTTTGAATCGTTACCGCTCAATCCTTACGCGAATCGATTTTTTTCATAATCTCTTCAAGCTTTTTCTGCATTTCCAGTAGTTCCCGTCGTGTGGGGATATCGAGTTTGTTGAGTACGGCCTTTACCACTTCCTCAATCTTGGATTCTACATCCTTTTTACCGGCGTGTATCTTTTTTAGCAAATCATCCACCTGTGTCTTCGCCTCTTCCTTCTTGATCTCCCCTTTTTTCACCATTTCATCGATAAACATTTCAACGTTCTCTTTTGTTACGTACAAGGCGCCAAAACTAAGGTTGAGCGCTTTTTTAATAACGTCGTACATAATAAGTCCTCCCATTCGGAATTAAATTGCTCTTGAAGAAGCATTGCCATAAAGGATAATAAAGCAGAAAAGACTAAGAAAATCAACAAGGAGTTTGAGATGGTAGGAAAACAGACACAGGCATGGAAACTGACGGTAAAAAGGCAACCGCACGGCCTTCATAAAAAGACGTTTACTCTTTTTCAAAAAAGTTCATAAACCAATACGGAATCACTGCTTTGAAGGTTAGTTCCTTGCTGGTGCGCGGGTGTTTAAACGTTATTGAGTGGGAATGGAGGGCTAAACGGTTCTTCGGCTCCCCTCTTATGCCATATTTATGGTCGCCAAAGAGCGGATGTCCCTTCTCTGAGAAGTGGACGCGTATCTGGTTTTTCTTGCCCGTTAAGAGTTCGATTTCAAGCAGGCTGAATTTCTTTGCCTCTTTTAACACTTTATAACCGGTTTTTGCCAATTGCCCTTCCCGTGAGTCATCGACTGAAAAGACTTCATAATCATCGTTTTCAACTAAATACGAGGTAATGATATCACTTTTTTTAGATAATATGCCATGCACCACCGCCACGTATCTTTTCTCAACGCTCCTCCACTGTAGTTTAAGATACTCTTTGGCTTCGGGACTCTTGGCAAATATAAGGACGCCGGAGGTGTCGCGGTCCAAACGATGTACAACGTAAAGTTGCTTTTTTGATTTAAGGCTGCCCTTCCGTATGTAGTTGGTTAAAATCTGGTGGGCCGTTTTTTCCTTCTCATACGCGGCTTTTACCGTCAACAGGCCTGCGCCCTTGTCAATAACCAGGATATCCTGATCTTCATAGAGGATGGTTAATCCCCTGGGTCTGTGTCTAAAAGGCGCGGGTTTTGATACTTTTATTATTTCTTTCATAACTCAAATGTAATCGGAATTGGGGGGATGTGTCAACGAAAATAAGTTTCCCTGGGTTAATCCTATCTTGACAAGCTTCAGCATCATGATATTATTAATTTCATCGAATTTGCTGCCTGGCATGGTTAATGCCCGGTGCATTTCCCCTTTTTGTAAAAGGGTGTTTTGTCACGTATGGACGGTTGACGGTGAAGCGTCCCCTGCCTAACGACCGTAAAAGAACATGAACGTGGAGATTATCGGGTGAGAGACAAAAAGGCCGTGTTTCTTGACAGGGACGGCACCATCGTTGTCCATGAGCCTTACCTCAGTTCCCCGGATCAGTTGATATTACTGCCTTATGCCGCCGAGGGACTTCGTCTCTTTCAGAAAATGGGTTATTTTGTCTTTATCATAACGAATCAGTCCGGCGTCGCCAGGGGTTTTTTTGATGAGGAACGCTTACTGCTTATTCATGATAAACTCCTCACGATGCTGCAAAAGGAAGGCATCACCGTTAACGGCATCTATTATTGCCCGCATCATACGGAAGGCGTCGTAGAGCAATACAAGGTGGCATGTGATTGCAGAAAGCCCAAACCAAAGATGATCCTTGACGCTGCAAATAAATACCACATTGACCTATCACAGTCCCTAATGATCGGGGACGCGGCAGTTGACATGCAGGCGGGCAAAAATGCGGGATGTATCTGCATTTTGGTAAAAAACCCCCATAGCGATACATCTGATGAGCTTTTAAAGAGTGCGGATTATGTCGTAAACGATTTACAGGAAGCAGCAAGTGTCGCGCAGGCGTCTCGCCTGCATTAAAAAAAAGCAGGCGAGACACCTGTGCTACCGATAAATTATGCCTGCGGCAATTTTTTTAATGAAACCCCTGGCTACATGAAACAGCCTCGTGGCAAGGCGCGCCCTGCCACGACACGTGCTTTTGAATTAAACTCCAAACATGAAAGTAAACAACAACATTTCTCGCAGGACGTTTCTCAAGACAGGCCTCGCTGTGGGCGCCGGGTTGTATGGTCTTTCGTACCTAAGCTCAACCAGGGAAAAACCTGCTATAAAGCAACACAAAGAACACGGATTAAAGCCAGGACTGGTTGTCGTACACGGCAACGTCTTTGACCCAGCCGACGAATCGTCCATCGTAAAAGAAATGGTGCGCCGCGCCATCCGGGCATTGGGTGGCATGGATAAGCTTGTTTCCAGGGGCAACAAGGTCGTCATCAAACCAAACATCGCCTGGAATCAAAGGCCTGAATTTGCCGCCAATACAAACCCATACGTTGTGGCGGCCCTTGTAGAATTGTGCCTTGAAGCGGGTGCCGGCATTGTTAAGGTTATGGACAATACCTGTTCGGCAAACCCGGCGACTTCATACGAAAATAGCGGCATTGCCGCGGCGGCGCGTCAGGCAGGCGCAAGGGTGGTTTATATGAATCACGGGAGTTTTTACGATTTTGCCATTCCCGGCGGTAAGGTTTTAAAGTCGTGGACTTTTTATGAGGATATGATATATTCCAATAAAGTTGACGTACTCATAAACGTCCCCATTGCAAAGCACCATGGCACCTCCAGGCTTTCCATGGGATTAAAAAACGTCTTTGGCATGATCGGGGGCGACCGGGGAAGCCTTCACACAAACATACACCCGAAAATTGCCGACCTCAACTCGTTTCTTAAGGTTGATTTGACGGTGCTCGACGCCTTCAGGACACTTAAAAACCACGGGCCTACGGGTGGCAGGCTGGACGACGTTGACAACTCCACCGAACGCGCAAGACGCATTGTTGCAGGAATAGACCCCGTTGCAGTAGACGCTTATGGCGCCACCTTGTTTGGCATACCACCGAACGAGGTGGGTTATATCAGGGAATCACACAAACAAAAACTGGGCGAGATTGATTTCCAGTTGAAAGGTATTGAGGAGATAACTCTATGACTATGAATACTATAAACGACGAAAAACAAGATGTTCCCGAAGGCATGGTACTGATCCCCGAAGGATCATTCCTGATGGGAAGCACAAAGCTGGATATTGAACAGTTATTAAACCTGGATAAGAACATAGAAACCGTTCGCCTGGAGAATGAAATGCCGCAAAGAGAGGTCTATCTCCAAGCCTACCTCATCGATAAACACCCGGTTACGAATGCCCAGTATAAAAGATTCATTGACTCCGGAGGCTACGCACTGCGGACGCTATGGTCTGCGGCGGGCTGGGAATACGTCACACAAGCACTCCCCATGGAAGCGGGTGACCTGGACAGCGTTTTCCACGGTGCGCCGGATTGTCCCGTTGTGAACGTCTCCTGGTATGAAGCGGAAGCATTCGCAAAATGGGTGGGTAAAAGGCTGCCAACCGAGGCGGAGTGGGAAAAGGCCGCGCGTGGTGTTGACGGCAGGATATACCCCTGGGGAAACGAATTCGACAAAAAGAAATTAAATTGTGCTGAGGCAAAGATCGAAAAGCCCACCCCCGTTACCAAATACCCGGAAGGCCAGAGCGCCTACGGATGCCTGGACATGGCGGGTAACGTGTGGGAATGGACGGCAGACTGGTACGACAGCCACTATTACCACAACGCGCCAAACAATAACCCGCAAGGCCCCGTTGCGGCGGAGCAGAGTCCCTACTTTGGCAGGCCGGAAGACGTAGGCGTCTCTATTTACGAACTAAAGCCGTCAGAATCGGGCAAGGCGCTCAGCGATTGCAAGACGCTACGCGGCGGCTCATGGAACGGCTCCGGCGTCGTTCACGTGCGTTGCGCGAACCGTGATTACGACGAGCCTACCTTCAAAAACGACATCATCGGCTTCCGCTGCGCCCAATCCCCGTAGGGCAAGGCTTCAGCCTTGCCGCTAGTTTGCATGCACTCAGACCGGGTAAACCGAACATTTTTTGCTTCTAAGAAATCCAATATCAAACAATGGGGATTAATTAAAAAAGAAATAGCCACGGAATGCAAATGGTAGCGCAGGCGTCTTGCCTGCTGTTTCCCCTAAATGCAGGCGAGACGCCTGAACTACTGGTTTAGCGGCTGGGAGGCCAAGTTAAAGTGGGTGACCGTTTAGCCATGTTTGTGCGGGTGCATTGTAAACACGATACCCTGTAGCTCAGGGCTTCAGCCCTGATGGACTCCAGCATTGCACTGCACGGCAGGAAATCGCACACAAATTCTTGCGCCGGTATCGAGCGCAACAAACATCAAACCTGAAGGGCAGCGAAACTTTACTATTAGATTAAAAAGGTGGTTATCAATGCGAGAAGTAGTCAAAGCCGTTTCCGAAAATGGCGTAAAAAAACCTTTAAAAAAGCTGGATATAAAAGAACATGAAATGTTAACTGTTGTAATTTCAATGAAGGTTAAAAAACCAAGAGTTAAAAATCCTGCCTTGTCTATTGTTGGCGTCTTTAGCAGCGGCATTGGTGACCTTTCTCAAAAACACGACTGTTATCTTTATAAGCAGAAGAAATCAACATGAGAGCGCCGAGAAAGTATATTAGTACCTTACCGATTCAAAACGGCAATAAAAAACAAGTTGTTTTGTCGTCGTACCCGGAAATCCCTCTGTAGAAGCGGCGGGTAAGGCATTTTACAACGTATGGTTTTTCTATTGGGTTGCGGGCAAAGCCTACTT